>CAZFLF010000062.1:0-13377 GCA_964519825.1 uncultured Pirellulaceae bacterium
ACGGCGCTAGCCGCCGGTTCTTCTTAGGAACCGAGGGCTAGCGCCCGTTCGCTCACTATCCAATTATTTAGCTGTGACAGAGCACTTGCAGGGATTTTCCCGGTCAGGCCGCCCTTTCCGCCATGCCGACCTGGTTGAGCTTGTTGTAGAGCGTCTTCAGACTGACGCCGAGTTCCTCGGCGGCGGCGGGTTTGTTTCCCTCGTGCCGATCGAGCGATTCCTGAATCGCCTGCAGCTCGAGATCACGGAGAGTCATCGGTCCGATCGCTCTGGCGCGGACTCCGCGCGTGCCGAAGCGTCGCGGCAAATGTTCCGGAGAGATCGGCGGCCGGTCACAAATGATCGTTGCATGCTCGATCACATTGGATAGCTCTCGCACGTTCCCCGGCCAACTATGCGATTGGAGGGCCTCGATTGTCTCCACGGCAAATACTTCACCGCCACGCGTTCCCGACGGTCGGAACCGCTCAAAGAGATACCGCGCGAGTTCGGGAATATCCGAGATTCGTTGACGCAAGGGGGGGACGGGGACTTCGAACGTATTGATGCGGTACAGCAAGTCCTCGCGGAATTCCCCCTCCTCGACCATTTGCTCAATTTGACGGTGGGTTGCACAGACTATCCGCACGTCGATCTTGATCGACTCATTGTCACCCACGCGGCGAATCTCACGCGACTCGAGCACGCGTAACAGTTTCGCCTGCATCGCTCTGGGGAGTTCGCCGATTTCGTCGAGGAACAGAGTTCCCCCGTTGGCGACTTCAAACAATCCCGTGCGATGTTCCTCGGCGCCGGTAAATGCGCCCTTACGGTGTCCGAACAATTCACTTTCAATTAAGGATTCCGGCAACGCGCCGCAGTTAATTGCCACAAACGGCAGATCGCCGCGAGGGCTCTGATCGTGAACGGCTCGGGCGACCAGTTCCTTGCCCGAACCGGTTTCTCCTAAGATCAAGACGGTCGAGTTCGTCGGAGCGACGCGAGCGATCAACTCTCTCACGCGAACCATCGGCGCGCTCGTGCCGATCAGTCGTGGTTCGCCTTCCAAACGCGTGAGTCGCCGTTGCAACGCGGCAACTTTCTTCGTCAGCTCACGTTTGTCGACCACGCGCAGCAGCAAGGCTTCTAGTTCGGTCAAAGTACAGGGTTTCGACAGGTATTCAAAGGCTCCCTGCCGCAGCGCAGCTACCGCCGACTCGAGAGTTGACTTGCCGGTCAGCACGACGGCCTCCGTTGCCGGTGACAACGACTTGGCGCGTTCCATGACCTGGATGCCGTTCAATCCCGGCATGTCGAGGTCGACTAGCAGGCAGTCATAGGTATTCAATTCCAAGGCGGCGACGGCGGTATAACCATCGGGGCAGACGGTGACCTCATGCCCCATGCGCGGCAGCTCCAGGCTCATCAGTTCCTGCAACGCCGGCTCGTCGTCCGCAAACAGGATTTTCAGGCGGCTATGCGGCTTGGAGTTTTTCGTGTCTTTCTTCATGGTGATTCAACGGCAGAGTGATGCGAAAGGAGGAACCTTGTCCGGGTCCGTCGCTGGAGGCGGCGATCGTTCCGCCGTGGTCTTGCACGATGCGGTACGTAATCGACAGCCCGAGGCCGGTGCCTTGGCCGTCGCGGCGACGAGTGAAGAACGGGTCGAACAAATGCTTTTTGACTTCTTCGGACATGCCGCAGCCGTTATCGCGAACGAGTAACTCGACCTGCCGGCCGATGCGGCTCAATTCCAGATGTACCAACCCATCTTGGTCGAGACTGTCGAGTGCGTTGGTGATCAGATTGAGTGCGACCTGTTTGATTTCGTGGGGCACCACCCGCGCGATTTGTGGCCCGGTTGGGGTAAATTCGATACGTTTGCCGCGATAGGTGCTGATGGTTCGGATCAGGTCGATCACGTCGGTCAACACGGCGGTCAGGTCGGTGTCCTGCTTTTCGGCGTCGCCCAGACGAGAGTAGCTGAGCAGCTTTTCGGTGATTCCTTTGCAGCGGAACGCTTCGTCCTGAATCCGCCGCAGGTATTTACGCAGCACGGTGATCTCACCGTTGTGTTCGTCGTCGGGTCTGGCATCGTCCGCGACCATGATGTCATGTAGCCGCGACTCAAGCGACTCGGCGCACATCGCGATGGCTTGCAGCGGGTTGTTAATCTCGTGGGCAACGCCCGCGGCGAGGAAGCCGACGCTGGCAAGTTGCTCGCCGCGCACGACTTCCTTGGTCCGCTCGCGGACTTGCCGATCGAGATCGTCGCGAATCTCCTTGAACCGGAACGTCATGGCGTTGAGGGCTGCCGCCAGTTCTGCCATCTCGTCGCGAGTATTCAATTCGACCCGATAATCGAAATCGCCCGCAGCGACTCGCCGCGAACCGTGAATTACCGTTTGCAGCGGGGAGACCACGCCGTCGTAGAAGAATTTCATGAGCCAGACCAACAGAGCCGCGCTGAGGATGCTCGCGGCGCAGGTTACTCCAATCAGAGTGTGGTACTTGCCGCGAACGCTCCCCTTCATCTCGTGCATCTTCTGCTGGAGATAATTCGGCAGTTTTGCCCCCAAGGTTTGCAACGTCGCTAGTTCGATGCGCAACCGAACGACGTCGACCTGATTGAAGACCCAGTCCTCTCCCTGATTGAGGTTTTCAATCGCGGTGATGGACTGGTCGATGCGAGTCACGGCAGACAGCTCCTCGCGATTGTCGCTAATGCCGGTGCCCGGTTCGACCTGCTGAAGTTGCGAACGGTAAGGGCCCAAGGCCTGCTTGACCTCCAACAGACTGATACGAAATTCCTCGCGCTGGGCGACTGAGCCATAACCGGAATTCTGGTTGGCTGTCAGCCGGTGAAAGGTGGCTACGAGGTGATCAATGCTATGCGTGACTTCGTGCGCCAGCGGCAGTTCCGACACGCGAAAGCTGATCGTGCGCACCACATCACGGTAGGCATAAACACTAAGCATTCCGCTAACTGACAGCGCGCAAACGATGAGCGCAATGAGCGCGACGCAAAGTATGAGCTTTTTCTTGATGGACCAACGCGCTAGCAAGGCGACCTCCATGTCGCTGGGTGGCGAATGGTACTCTTGAGCCTCGTCGCGGAACAAGGTGAAATCCGGCAGATGGGGCAATTCGGACAAGACACGCGAAAATCGGCATTGCGTACCGTTGCGGATGTCAGGTACTCTTCCGCCCTAAATTTGATTGCCGGGATGCGCGCCGCAGTGCGACTTACGCCACGGGCGCTGGTTATGGGGGGCAATAACTCTCGAATAGGAATTCGAGGGAGACACTCATGGATCGAGCCTTGTCCTTCACGACTATTCTTCCAACATTCCATGGCAGCACGGCGCGGCGCGCAGTGTTAATTTTCGCACTCGCGTGCCACGTCGCACTTGGCGCAGCCCCGGAGGCGCAGTGGATTTGGTCACCAGAACATGAAAAAGAGAAAGTACCGCAGGTCGCTTGCCATTTCCGCAAGGCGATCAATTTGCGCTCGCCGGACGCGGGCCGCATCGTAATCGTCGCCGATGACCAGTACGAACTGTACGTCAACGGCCGTCGGCTGGGAGTCGGGCAATCGACGGAAAAGATGGTCGAGTACGACATCGCGCCGCTGCTGACTCGCGGAAAGAATCTCATCGCGATCAAGGTGTCGAACGTGAAAGGTCGCACCGCTGCGGTGGCCGCGCGCGTGCTGATCAAAGAGCATGGCGACGAATGGCGTTCGTTCTCGACCGACGACACATGGAAGACCAATTTGCAGCCGTTGCCGCTGTGGAATTCCATGCTGTACAACGACGTTCGCTGGTCCACCGCCCAATCATTCGGGCAGCTTGGTGAAACGCCGCCGTGGGACGTGCGCGAAGTGGCGGCTGTCGAGAAAAACGAACAGCCAAGCACGCAACGCTTCAAAATCGCCGATCAGTTTGAAGTTCGCGAGTTGCTCGACGGCGAAAAGACCGGTTCGCTGATCGCAATGACGTTCAACGAGTTCGGCCACATCCTCGCCTCGCGCGAAGGGGGCCCCTTGCTGCTGATCCACGACGAGGACAAAGACGGTTCGCCGGAGACGGTGCAAACCTATTGCGACAAAGTCAAGAACTGCCAGGGAATCCTGGCGTTGAACGGTGAAGTTTTTGTCACCGCCGAAGGTCCCGCCGGCATCGGTCTGTACCGGCTCGCCGACAAGGACCACGATGGACAACTTGAAGACGTTCAGCAACTGGTCAAGTTTCCTGGACCTGGTGGTGAGCACGGTCCGCACGCAGTCACTCTTGGTCCAGATGGCTTGATCTATGTGGTCGTCGGCAACCATTCCTTGCTTCCGGAGAATCTCGCGGAAACCAGTCCCTACTCAAATTGGTACGAAGGGGATTTGGTGCAACCGCGGTATGAAGACCCGACCGGACATGCAGCCGGTGTGAAAGCACCCGGCGGTTACGTGTTGCGGACCGACATCGACGGCGCTCACGTTGAAATAGTGGCTGGCGGTCTCCGGAACGCCTACGACCTGGCCTTCAATCGTGAGGGGGATATTTTCATCCACGACAGCGACATGGAGTCGGATCTTGGCACGAACTGGTATCGCCCGACCCGCCTATTTCATGTGACGCCTGGGGCGGAAGTCGGTTGGCGCAGCGGCTGGTCAACCTGGCCCGAGTATCTTGTCGACGTAGTGCCCGGTGTGCTCGATACTGGTCGGGGTTCCCCCACTGGAGCGACTTTCTACAGTCATTTCGCCTTTCCCACTCGTTACCACGATGTGCTGTTTCTCGCCGATTGGTCCGAGGGGCGGATACTGGCCGTAGACATCAAGCGAAATGGCGCCTCGTATACCGCCAGCAGTGAAGTTTTCCTGCAGGGCCAACCGCTGAACGTCACCGATCTCGACGTCGGTCCTGACGGTGGTTTGTATTTCTGTACCGGCGGACGTGGGACCGCTGGCGGAGTTTATCGCATCAAGTGGCGAGGCGATATTCCCGCCACCGTTGCCAATTTGGGCGAAGGAGTTGGCGCGGCGATTCGTCAGCCGCAGATCAATAGCGCCTGGTCCCGACAGAAAATTGCCAGCATCAAACAGACGCTTGAGCAGGAAGATAAATGGTCGAAGCAAATCGCCGGAGTCGCTAAGAGCACCGCCAACCCGTGGTATTACCGCGTCCGGTCGTTGCAAATCATGCAACTCTATGGCCCGGCCCCATCCACTGACTTGCTGATTCGCCTGGCGAAAGATGAAAACGAAGTAGTGCGGGCCAAGGCCGCTGAACTTATGGGGCTGCATACCGACGAAAGGACCCATGACCAGCTTGTAACGTTGTTGGATGACGGTGACCGGCTGGTGCGCCGCCGGGCCTGCGAGGCGTTGCTTCGCGCCGGACAAGCCGCGCCATTTGATAAGCTGATTCCATGCCTCACATCCGATGACCGATTGGAAGTGTTGGCGGCGCGGCGGTTATTAGAACAAACGCCGACCGAAGAATGGCGTAACGCCGTGCTCGAAGGCAAGGACCATCGGTTGTTCATCACGGGCGGACTCGCGCTGTTGATCGCGCAGCCCACTGAAGAAAACGCAATCGCCGTCCTGACTCGGTTCGATCACTTGCTGGATGACTTCATTTCCGACCGCAATTTCGTCGACATGCTGCGATTGGCACAAGTCGCGCTGCACCGGTCCGGCGTCAAGCCGGAAGAAGTTCAGTCCCTGGCGCAAAAACTCGGCGACGAGTTCCCATCGGCCGATGCCGTGATGAACCGTGAACTCATGCGATTGCTGGCGTACCTGCAAGTCACTTCTCCCCTGGAACGGTATCTGGCGTACCTGACCTCGGACGCGGCCGATATCGACAAGTTACACGTTGCGTTGCACCTCCGATTTCTGAATCAGGGTTGGCCGGAAGGAAAACGCCTGGATGTCATCAAGTACTTCGAAGACACAAAGAAACGCGACGGGGTTGGCAAGAGTTTTCAAAGTTATCTCGCGCTCGTGGAACGCGACTTTGCCCGCTCACTCACGCCGGAGGAAGGGCGCGAAGTGCTGGCGAATGGTAAGCTCTGGCCAGCGGCGGCGACCGGCGCACTCTATGGTTTGCCCACGCAACTGGATGACCTCACGCTAACCTCGCTCACCGAACTCGATCAGCAATTGGCGACGTCGACCGACGAAGCCACCGTGACATTGCGGACCGGCATCGTGGCGGTCCTCGCCCGCAGCGGTGACGACCGGGCATTCGCCTACCTCCGTCAATTATGGGAGAACGAGCCGGAACGGCGTGACAAGGTCACTCTGGGCCTGGCCCAGAAACCGGGAGATGAGAACTGGGAATTCCTGGTGCGCAGCTTGCCCGTGCTGGAAACAAATGCGGCGGTGGAAGTGCTCACGCGACTCCGGACCGTTCAGAAGAACACGGATGATCCCGAACACATTCGACAAGTGATTCTGCGCGGGATCAAACTCCAAGAGAACGGTATCAAGCCGGTAATCGCTTTGCTGCAACATTGGACCGGACAAGAACTGCTCGACGAACAGGCGCCCTGGCAGGAACAGCTCAAGGCCTGGCAAGACTGGTACGCCGATGAATATCCGGATCGACCGAAAGCCGAACTCCCCGTTGCATCGACCGAGAGCAAATGGAAGTTCGACGAATTGTTCGTACATCTCACCAGTGATGCGGGTGGCAGAGGTTCGATTCCCAAAGGCGCAGTCGCGTTCGAGAAGGCTTTGTGCGCGAAGTGCCACCGGCATGGCCAACTGGGAGACGCCATCGGACCCGAGCTGACTTCGCTCAGTAAACGCTTTAGGAAGAGGGAAGTGTTGGAATCGATCGTGTTTCCCTCACACGTGATCAGCGACCAGTACGCTTCCAAAACGGTACTGACCACCAGCGGCAAGGCGTACACCGGATTGGTTGCGGCTGGTTCGCCAGGTGAAACGATCGTGCTGCAGAATAACGGCAAAAAGGTCACGGTGTCAGAATCGGACATTGACCAGATCATTCCCAGCCAAAAATCCGTGATGCCCGACAACTTGCTTGATCAGCTCTCGCTGGAAGAAGTCTCTGATCTATTCGCATTCTTGGGCGTAGTTCCATCGGCGGAAAATATCGCCCGCCGCCAGCCCGGTGACACAGGGACGACGAAGTAGCTGGTCACTTGATCCGATACAGCCGCACTTCTTCGGCCGGTGGTCCGCGATCCAATTGGTGCGGTGCATAATTGTCGAGCAAGACCAGCGGACTCGGCGTGAACGAGAACTTGGCGATCAGTTCATAACGGGTTGCGACTGCAGGCCACGTTGCATGAAAGTTGCGATCGCGTAAGGCGTGAGGACCGGCCACAAGGTACGTCGGGACTGGGACTCCGTTCGCCGTGCCAGGCAGTAGCTCCACGGTTTGAATCGGCGAAACCACGGCAACATCGGCGGCACGCAAATGAAACACCAACGCGGGCTCACCATACACATAAACAACCGACGGGATCTCGCGGCCGCCATTTTCACGTGACGGTTCGATCGCCCGGCCAATCCGCTGGGCGACCTCTTCGAGTCCCCGGCGGTCGGACCAAACGCGACCGGAATAGAAAGCAGTTAGGCAATAGAGTCCGAGGCAGATGCCAATCAAGACCGCCGGCCTCCAGCTGGGACCTACTGCCGCCACCGGTTGCGTCGATGGGCTGTTCCCACATGGTGTTTGCCAATTGAGCGCCGAATCGACCGCCGCACCGCTGAGGATCCATCCGGCAGCCAACCACGGCAATAGTAGTCTTGGATAAGGGGTATAGAGCGGCGTCATCGCACCTAGCATGCAGTACCAAGTCGCCGCTGTAGCTCCCCGTGGCGGCGTCTCTCCGAGACGCCAGCCCGATACTGTTTTTCGCTGACGGCAAGTTCGCCATCCTCCACTCAATACGATCATGGTTCCCGCCGCCCCACACGCCAGACTCAACAAGTCGGCGTTGCACCATCCACTGATGTATCCCAGATTCGCCAGTTGTCTCGTCAAACTGCTCCACCAGCCGCTGAAACCGACAATGTATTGGCGGTGATTGGCGGCTACGGTCGTGTATCCTCCACGCGATTGCAGGGAGAGCAGATGCGGGCTCCACACTGCAACTGCCACGACGACCGCGATACACCAGCCCGCAAACAACCTCCGCGCCTGACTTCGTGCCGACCGGCAGACGAACATGCGCAACGCGAGACTCACGAAAGCCACGAACAATGGCAGCCAGCCGTTGTACTTGGTCCACCACGCTAGCCCGACAGCTAGCCCCGTCCAACCAAAGTCGAGCCATCGCTGGGTTCGGCACGCCCGCTCGAAAAGTCCTATTGCCAGCACGAACCACAGCAGCAGTGGGGCGTCCGTCAAGGCGGCTCGTGACAACAAGATGTGAGTTCCGCTGACCGCCGCCAGTGTTGCGGCGACAAGTCCCGCCCGCGCGCTGAATGCGTTCCTTGCCAACCACCAAACCACGGCGATGGTCGCAACCCCGGTCCAAAGCGACGGCCAAATCGCAGCTTGCCCAGACATCTTCCCGCTCAAAACCATCGTCCATTCGATCAACCAAGGAGTCAGCGGTGGGGCGTACAAATGCTGCTGCGGATATTGGAATCCGTCTTCGGGACCAAACCACAGATTGGATGCGTACACACCCTCGTCGAAGTGTTCAACGGTGGTCAACGACCACCGCACCACACGCAACGCAATTCCGGCGGCGAGGATCAATCCGAATAGCAACCATTCACCGCAATTCGGTGGTTTGCCCGAACAAGAACTCGTCGGCTCGGGTGGACTTGCAGTCGATGAAATTGCAGCCCGTTGTCGCTTTTCCATCATTGGTCCTGGCTTCGCCCGTTGGTTCCATCGTTCAGTGAGTCTTGCATTGGTTGCCCTTGCTCACGCTTTTTGAAGTTGTGCGCTCGCGGTTCGGCCCGAAGGGCCAGCCACAAGTCAGCCCAGGGCAGAGCGGAACGGCCGCAGCCGTGAAGCGCCGCCCTGGGGACGAGTTAATCACCAACACCAAGCCCTGAAAGGGCGCAACAATGGAACTGTTTCGCCCTTTCAGGGCTATCACCGTCGTCGGTTCGTCAACCCAGGGCGGCGCTCCCGTTGGTCGCTTGCCCTGGGCTGACTTGTGGCTGGCCCTTCGGGCCGAACCGCAAGAGCCAAACTCAAAACGCACTCTTCGCGTCAACGTCCCCGCCGAAATAGGAAGGGTATTTCAGCTGGGTTCCTAAGCACTTCCTGTTTCCCCCAATACTCCGCAGCTGATGATAACACTGCTATCACGTCGTCGATTGGGCTGTTTCGGCAAACTTTGCCGATCGGCAAAGTTTTGACGATCAAGTAGTTTCTCACAAGTTGAGTGACTATGCGGCCGATACCATTGCTGCCGATTGTCGCTTTGAGGTTTGCGCTCCGTATATCTCAGACGGGCATCGGCCAAGGGGGGCCTTGAATCAAACCGAGTTTGGTTCGAACTGCCGGAATCTCGCAGTGAATCTGTGGGAGCGCGGTTCGAATCATTTCGGTTCAACAAGTTGACGGGTTGCCAGCCGCATTGCGGCTCGCAGCTCGAGTATCCCTTGGCCGCGTGCCCGGCGTTAACCAAACGAAAGCGGGAAGCAATGACCCGGCGACTGAGATCCTTTTCCCTGAGCGGACCGAAGCGTGACATCGGCCTCCCTTCCGTGGGAGGAAGGATTCATTTTTCGGCGTCCGATGTTGTTCTCTCCCTGCTGCTCGTTGTGTTGACGATCTTCACCGGTTGCAGTGCCACGCAGCCCTTCTACTTCCATGAGGATGGTGACCTCTCGCACTATCTGGATAGGGCGACCGAAATTGAGTATCCCGACGTGGATCAGCCGCATCTGGCCGAGGTCGACCAGGCGCATGCACCTTATCGGATTAGTCGTCCGGAAGATCTCCAACCGTGGGATTTGACGCTGGAAGAAGTGGTCGCGATCGCGCTACAGAACAGCAAGATCATCAAGAACAACGGTAATATCAGTCAGTTACTCAGCAGCCAGCAGGCTGGATTTGTGAGCACAATTTACGATCCGGCCATCGTGGAATCCGACCCTGACAGCGGCGTCGAAGCCGCACTCGCCGCATTCGACGCGCAGGTCAATATCGTCGGGACGAACAACGGCAACTTTGTCAACAACCAAGATCGTCCCACAACCTTTAGCTTTGGCGGCGGCGCCAATGTGATTAAACAAACGGCCGGCGGTCTTCGGAGCGAACTCTCAAAACGGTCCGCAGGCGGCACACAGTATTTCGCGCGGTCCATCACGGAGTACACTCGCGGCAATACGTTTGGCGGTTTGAACCAGGCAGTCGACAGCATCTGGCAGCAGACGTTCGAAGTCGAAGCGAGACAACCGCTCCTGCGTGGTCGCGGCGCGTCCGTGAATCGAGTCCCCGTGATTCTGGCGCGCATCAATACCGACATCAGTTTGGCGAACTTCGAGGCCAATGTCCGCAACATGGTGCTTGATGTCGAGCGAGCATATTGGGACCTCAACAACGCTTATCGCACCCTGGATGCGAACCGCACCGAGCGCGATTCTGCCCAGAAGCTGTGGAAGGTCACCTGGGAACGGTACAACAACGGAGTCGCCGACGCGTTGACAAAGGCTCAAGCCGACCAGCAGTATTTCGACTTTCGAGCTCGACTCGAAGATGCACTCCGCACGCTTTATAACACGGAAGCTAATTTGCGTCTGTTAATGGGCTTGTCGCCAACGGATGGTCGGATCGTCCGCCCAATCGAAGAGCCGACCATCGCACGAGTTGAGTTTGATTGGCGGGCGATTCTTAACGAGTCACTGATTCGCAGTCCCGAGTTGCGGCAACAGAAGTGGCGGATTGAAGCCGTAGAAACGCAGTTGATCGCCGCCAAGAATCAATTGCTTCCCCAATTTGATTTGGGTGCGACCTATCGGTGGTTCGGCATCGGTGATCAACTCATCAATGCCGACCGCAACGGTCTCAATTTTCCAGACGAGGGTTCGACGGCCTTTGACGTCTTGACCGAAGGAAAGTTCACGGAGTCGGCGTTGTTCCTGCAGTACCAGATGCCGGTCGGCTTTCGCCGCGAACTGGGCCGCGTCCGTAATGTTCAGCTGCAGATCGCTCGCGAACGAGCGCGGCTGGAAGAAATGGAATTGGCACAGACGCATCAGTTGTCGACCACTCTACTAAATCTTGACGCGTTCCATCAGTTGGCCAAGACGCGGTTCAACCATTGGAAGTCCGCCCACGATGAATTCTCGGCGGCCGAAGCCCTGTTTCTTGGCGGCAAGGGATCGCTGGAACCGGTGTTGGACGCCCAGCGTCGGCGCTCGGAGGCGCAACGCGAGTATTATCGCGTGCTTAGCGAGTACAACAAAGCCATCGCCGACGTCCATTTCCGCAAGGGATCGTTGCTGGAATACAACAACATCTTTTTGGAAGAAGGTCCGTGGCCGGAGAAGGCCTACTGGGATGCCTTGGGATTGGCCCGCCAACGCGACGCCAGCTACTACCTCGACTACGGTTGGAGCCGTCCGGGTGTCATCAGCCAAGGGCCCGTGGAACAACAACTCGGCGAGATCATTTCGAGCGACGGTGCCGAGGGAGAGCCAACTCCCGCGGCGCCAATGGCCAAGCCGCCCGGAGTGCTGGAAGAGGGCGCTCCGAGAATAACTCCGACGCCCCGCGAGCCAGGCCCGATCACGAGCCGGCCCGACGAACCGGCGCTAAATGCCCCGCTACTCCGAGCGGAAGCTGGCGAGTCGGGCCAGGGAGCCGTGCAACCAGCGTCCTACAGCGCCTTCGAGTGGGGCAACCTGAGCACCGAAACCTCGCCGCAGCGCCCCACGAATCCTCTGCGCTAAAACCCGGGAGCTGTACATGAACTGGCGATCAATGGTGATTCACAAGTTGCGCTGGAAAATTGTTCACGGCTCGAAGTTCCCGAAGGGCAACTTGCCATCTTGCCTGTTAAACCTGGCGAGTCGTGGGTTGGATCCGCGGCAGATCATCGATGTCGGTGCCAATCGCGGAAAATGGAGCCGCGATGCGAGTCGCGTCTTCCCGCAAAGCGGATTTACCTTGATCGAGCCCCAAGTCGAAATGGCACCGCTCCTCAGAAAGTTCTGCGACGGTCACGACAATCGACGCTACATCCTGGCGGGAGCGGGTTCATTCCTGGGCGAACTGCCGTTTACGGTGAGCCCTGACACGGTGTCGAGCACATTCGTTACGACCGCGGCCGAAGCAGCTCGGAACGGTTATACACAGCGCATCGTCCCGCTGGTCACGCTTGATCACGTCGTTCACACGATGATTCGCGCGGTGCCGGACATTGTCAAAGTCGACGCCGAGGGCTTCGAGCAAGAAGTGGTCAAAGGGGCACAAAGCGTGCTCGGCAAAACGGAAGTGTTTTTTCTCGAAGCACACTTCTTCGGTGACCCGGACAATCCGAGTGACATTGTGAGGCTTACTGCATTCATGGCCGATCTTGGCTACGTGCCGTACGATTTCAGCTGGTTCGGACGACGCAGCTTTGATGGCGCGCTCAATCTGTGCGAGATGGTTTTCGTCCGGCGACATGGCTTCCTGCGATCGCGCAAACCCGGCGTGCATTCACTCCACATCTCGGCGCCACTCGAAGAACGCCAGTCCTACGCAGGCAAGTACGCGGCATGAGACTCCGCGGATTTCGGCCGGCTAAGTGCCATTGGGCTGGACGCCCAGCGGCGCGGCTGCCAAAACGTTTTTTGGTGTCGCCGTGCCGGTCAGAAATCCATTTGGTACTTCTGTTCCATCTTTCGCCGAATGTCCGCGGTGGCTTCGTCCACTTGTTGCATGATGGTGCGGGCAGATTGGGCCGAACCAACCCGTTCTTCGGTTTGAGCTCGTGTTCGCTCGTGTTGGTAAGCCCGAGTGTTCGGTACATTCACGGAGCCGTAATAGCCGGACAGTCCGGCTCGATAGGTGTAGCCGTAAGTCGCGCCATACGTATACGTGTTGTATTGCATCGGAGTGTTGACCTGGCGGACGCGTGAACGGGCTGCACCGGTCCGGATTGCGCCATAGCCTGCGCGGAGTGAATCTGCGACTTTAGCACCGTAGTCCACCACCTCCGGGTCGACGTTGATAACCGAAAGCTGGTCGATCTTCTTAGCATATTTATTCATCCAGACTCCGATTTGTCCCATCGTGTAACTGGAGTTCTTTTTCCGTTCCGCGCCTAAGTCTTCCAGCAGCTCGGTCACATTCTTGAAGTAGTTCTGCGTCACCTGGGCCACCTGTTGCGACTTGGACTTGGATTGCGACTCGGGAGACGGCGTGGTCTTCAAGGACGGTCCGGCTGTCCGTAGGTTGGGGACCGTCCCGC
>CAZFLF010000063.1:0-13328 GCA_964519825.1 uncultured Pirellulaceae bacterium
ATGGCATCCGACGTGTGCTTCAGTCCAGACGGCAAACGCTTGGCCTGTTCCACCCGGCATTCCAGAGAGGAGTCGGTCCCTGGCGAGGTGAAGGTGTTCAGTGTTGAATCGGGCGAGGAACTGCTGACACTCGCCGGACACAAAGCCGCCGTGCGCAGCGTCAAATTCAGTCCGGACGGAGAGCGTCTGGCCAGTTGCAGCGGCAAAACGGTCAAGATATTGAACGCACTCAACGGGGAAGACCTGCGCACGCTGAACGACTTCACCTACAGAGTCAACGCAATGGCGTTTAGCCGTGACGGGCGCCGACTGATTACTGCTGGCGGTGAGCTGCGCGTGGGCGTCGAATTGACGGTCTGGGATGCGGAGTCCGGCCAGAAGTTGCACTCGCTGGATGGGCACAAGGACGTCGTCATGGACGTCACCTTTAGTCGCGACGGAACGCAACTGGCTTCCGCCTCCTACGACCGGAGCGTCAAGGTGTGGGACGCTGAAACGGGTAAGGAACTGCATAGTTTCGGCGGTCATAGCCACTGGGTCCACGGCGTGGCGTTCAGCTCCGACGGCAAGCGCGTGGCCAGCGGGTGTTACGATTACAACGTGAGGCTCTGGAATCTGGAAACCGGGCAGTTGGAGCACACACTGCCGCATCCTTGGGTCGCGCCCGACGCCTCGTTCAGCAACGACGGCAAGTTCCTGGTCACGGCATGTTGGGACCATAAAGTGCGCCTGTATGACGCGCAGTCGGTCAAGCATTTGGCCACGTTCGATGGACACTGCGAAGGGTTAAACCGCTTGGCGTTCAGCCCTGACAGTAAGCAGCTCGCCTTGGCCGGCGCTGGTCATAGCTTGCACTTGTGGGACGTCGATGCGGCTAGGTGGCACTTTTCCCAACCTCACCGTTCCGCGGCAACGGCTGTGGTCGTCAGTCCCGACGGGAAGGAAGTGGTGTCGGGCAGTAACGACGAGACAATTCGAATTTGGGACTTGGCCACCGCCAACGAAATTCGCACGCCGATCGACGAAGATTACAATCACGGCGGAGTCAGTCCGGTGCATTCGCTGGTCTACGATCCTCAAGGCCGGTCGTTGGTATCGGCACACCAAAATGGACTGGTCAAGATTTGGGATCCCAATTCCGGCGTGCTGCGTTACAAACTCGCTGCATCGAACAAGGCCGGCGCCATACCGTTGGCTTTGAAAAACGATGGAGAGTTGTTGGCCACGGCCGACATTGACGGCTTGGTCAAACTTTGGAACCCGCAGACTGGAGCACACGTCCGCACGCTGCGCGGACACGCTGCGCCGATTCGCGGCCTGGCATTAAGCCTCGATGGCCTGACTCTGGCCTCCGGCAGCGAGGATGGCGTGATTCGCCTCTGGGATCCGGTCACCGGGGCCGAGTTGCGCACGGTTGCGTTAGTGCGGTTGCCGGTCCATTCGCTGGCCTTCGTGGCCGACGACCAGTTACTCGCGGTCGGCAGCAACTCGGTCGTCAAGCTCTTGGACGTCGCTACGGGCAAAGAGCGCCACACTCTCAGCGGGCATCAGGGAAGCGTCCGGATGGCGTGTCATGCAGGGAGTTGGACGGTGGCTACTTGCGGCGCAGACGATCAATCGGTCCGAATCTGGGACCTGCGCCAAGACCCGCCTCAGCCGCGATTGTTGTCACCATACCCTATTGGCCTGCGCGTCGAGAGTCTGGCATTTACGCCGGAAGGCCGATACGTAATCACGGGCAACTCCGACGGCACGCTGTACGTGTTGCGGCTGGCGCCAGTAACAGGTTCGAAGGACAAGCCATAATTTTTGGAAGCTGTACGATGAGTATCGTGATGCCGGCTAAGAGGCAAATGGAGGCGGATATTGAACTCGGCCCGTAACACCGTCGAGCGCCGCTTCGACCAATTCCAGCGCCATCCAAGCTTCGCCCGAATATGGCGACTCTAAATTCTGGGCAAGTTCCGACGAGAACCCAAACCGCGGATAGAACTCTGGGTGGCCCAGCACGACGACGATCCGGTCTCCTTGTTGGATGAGGGTTGCCATGATTCTAAACCAGCAACCTCAAGCTAGTGCCGCTCGTGCTTTCTTCCGCTTTTTCTGTGCGCGTGTGCGATGCTTCGACCGCTCGATGGCCAGTTCAGCGATCCCGTTCAGAAGTTTGGGGTATTCAATTCCTTGCGCCGCACCTGCGACGGCAAATTCGCTGTTTTGTTCGAGGTAGCAATTGGCGTTCACCTCGATGACGTAAATCTCTCCGGTGTCCGTCAATCGCAAGTCGATGCGGCCGTAGTCGCGCACGCGCAGAGCCCGGTAGGCATCGAGGGATACCTTTTGAAGTTTGGCCTTCAGTTCTGGTTCGAGGTTTGGCAGGACGACCTTGGTACCCTGGAAGCGGTCACTCGATTCATCAAATTTGGCCTCGTTATCCATGACGCGGGCGCTTCCCGCTTTTAAGCCCGAAAAATCCATTTCGAGTGGCGGGAAAACGGTCGGTTCCTGGTTTCCTAGAATGCCGACGTAGAACTCGCGTCCCTCGATATACTCTTCCGCCAAGGCCGCATCACCGAACGTTTTGTGTATGTGAAGCACCCGCTCCATTAATTGCTGGGTGTTGCGCACGAGCGATCGCTCGTCAATCCCGATGGATCCATCCATACGCAGCGGTTTCACGAATAGCGGCATTCGCAGGTTGCCGCCCGTCTCAAACTCGGCATTGGGAGCGAATGTCGCAAAGTCAGGGTACAGCACTTTTTCAAAGGCCAGCAGCTTTTTAGAAAGCGCTTTGTCCTCCTGCAAATAGATTTCGCCGGGACCGCCCCCCGTGTAGGGCAACTCCAGCAAGTCGAGCACACCGGCCACACCCATCAGACCGCCAAGTATGTCGTCGCCGAACGACTCGACCAAGTTGAATACCAGGTTGGGCTTTCTCTTCTTGAGTCCGTCGACAAGCTCGATCACGTCATTTCGAATCGTCAGGATCGATGTCTTGTGCCCGCTGGCTTCCAGCCCTTTAGCGACCTGTTCCATGACGATATCGGGCTGCTCCTCCCCCGGTTCGAGATAGGCCAGAATGGTTATGTCCATGAGTCAAAAGTTGGAGAAATCCGTTGGAATTCGTTCGCTAAGCTTCATTTGCTTGATTGTCAGCAAATCCTATGCCGACGCATTCGGATGAGATCCAGAGGACGTTGGCACAACCATTCTGAAAGCACGCGCAGGATGTCCGGGCTCGTCTGTATAGGCGGGGTCTCGGAGAAGCCTCCATTCTGAGTCTCGACCTAATCGAACTGAATCGGTGCAATCGTTGCGGAATCTCGTGCGTAGCACTCGATCACCTTGATGACCGAGACTGAGTCGTAAGAATAGCGGCTGTCGGCCAGGCCTCTTGATAACTGTGAAAGATATTGAATGGTGAAGCACGGCGTCCGAGAAGAATTGCACGGCGTACTCATCTTTGTGAGCGTGATCTGGTGCGTCTTCTTTGTTGGAAAACTTCTCCCCTTCAACATCAACTCTTACGGCGTCATTCCACGTTCGGTCAGCGGACTTGTCGGGATTCCGATCAGTCCGTTTCTGCATGCCAACCTCGGGCATTTGCTTAGCAATACCGTGCCGCTCACAATTCTTCTTCTCTTGCTGGCCGGTTCCAAAGCGAAGTCGTGGGCCATTGTCGTTTGGATTGTGTTCCTTAGCGGATCGTTACTGTGGCTATTTGGCCGTCCAGCGATTCATATTGGGGCAAGTGGCTTGATTTACGGGTTGATCGCTTTCCTGATCGTCTCGGGCCTCGTCGAGCGGAGAATCGTGCCGCTGGTCATTTCTATAGCGGTCGGGTTCCTCTATGGAGGTACTCTGCTGGCGGGGATCGTTCCACATTTGCAATCGCACGTTTCCTGGGATGGGCATCTGTTCGGTGCGATCGCTGGCGGGGTAGTTGCCCGAATGCTGACCAAAGCTCCGGACAGCCAGCAAACGCCAGGAGGTTAGATGGCTTCTCCTTCCTCCGACACGAGCACCACGTCCGCCACGCCTTCCAGAATTCTGTCGCTCGACCAATTCCGTGGCTACACCGTCGCGGGGATGTTCTTGGTCAACTTCGTCGGTTCCTTCGAGATCATCAAGGCCACACTCCCGCTCCTTAACCATCACCATACGTTTTGCAGTTATGCCGACACGATCATGCCCCATTTCCTGTTCGCGGTGGGGCTGGCCTATCGGATGACCTTTCTGCGCCGGCAAGAAAAGCTTGGCCCGCGAGCGGCGCAACTGCAGGCTTTGAAACGCGGTCTCGGCTTGATGCTGTTAGGGTTTGTCGTCCATCACCTGGATGGCCAATACGAAACCTGGTCCTCGTTGCGCGAGACGGGCGTGTCGGGCGTGCTTCAGACGGCATTCCAAAGAAGCTTCTTTCAGACGCTGACTCATATCGGTGTGACCTCTATCTGGGTCCTGCCGGTGATTGGGGCTCGGCCGGCGTGGCGGATTCTCTTTGCGGTTTTCTCCGGAATTCTGTTCCACGTCCTGTCAGAGTTTGGGTATTACGAGTGGGTGATGAAGCGGCCGGGAATTGATGGCGGGCCCCTGGGTTTTCTGACATGGACAATTCCCCTCGTGCTGGGCACGCTGACTTATGACTTGATTGCGAGCGCGAACCGGTTCCGAATTGGCTGGATGGTATGTGGAGCAGCGGTGGTCATGGTGATTGGCTATGCGCTATCCTGTCTCAATCTCGTCGCGGAACCGAATCACTGGTCTTCCGGCGCGGAGTGGAACACACTTCTGGTGGAGCCGCCGTTTGTACCGCCGACGAGGCCGGTCAACATTTGGACGATGAGTCAGCGCGGCGGAAGTGTTTCGTACTTGACGTTTGGGGCCGGCTTTTCCTTTGCCGTTTATGCCCTGTTCGTCCTAGCCTGCGATAGCAATTCGCTGCAGATCGGTTTATTTCGTACCCTCGGCACGAACGCCCTGGCGGGTTACATCCTGCACAGCCTGGTCAACCAAGCGATCAAGCCCTTCATCCCCAAGGACAGCCCGCTGTGGTACGTCTTATGTGGGTTTGCCGTGTCCTTCGGCCTCTGCTATCTGTTCCTGCGTTACATGGAGCGCAACAAACTTCATCTGCGCTTGTAGAGATTGGCTACAACTTCTTGATCGATTGCCCCGCCCGCGACAAGAACCAAACCGGGGATTCTAGTTGTCGCTGCCCGGGAAAAATAGTTCTCGCGATACAGGGTGGATAGTGCCGCAGAGCGGCAAGGCAACGGAACGGCAAAACCGGCTTTGATTGCGTGCTCAAACTTGTTGCGAATCAGCTACTGAGAAATGTAGTCGAAGATTCCGTCGAGATTCTGCTCAGCCTCTACTGTGTAGATCACACGTGTCATTCGTCGGTGATGCCCTGACTCTTCACACGTTCGTACCCCCGAGCAATCACCACTTCGATATCAAGTTCTGCCAGTTCTCCACGATCTGCCTGCTCCAGCGATCGCTGTACACGTGATCGGAGTTCATTGTGCCGGCTCTTCATTTCCTGGTAGAGGACCAATGCTTTGGCAACAAGTTCCTCCTCGCTCTTGGACTGACCATTCGCGAGTTCCTGTTGAATGAACGGTTGAAGTTCGGAGGGAATCGAGACGCTCATTGACATTCGGGTAAACTCCTAAAAACCAACTACATAATATCACGTATCGGGAATCAGCCAAGTCTGACCGCCGGTTGCCCCCAACAGCCGCAACGTTCCATTGCCTCCAACTGCCCCGCGGATCGCTTTTTGTCCTCCGCCAATTGGAAGAACCTCCTGCAGTTCGCACGGGCTGAAAGTTCGACGAGCAATCCAACGTACTGCCAGCTCGTCACAGTCGAACTTTCGCCCGTGGCACCCATTCAGAGGGGGGTTCTCCAGTGCCACCCGCCGCTCTCAAGGGAAGAGGGTTGGCTTACCCGCCGCAGTCGGGTTCCCCCGCCCCTCCGAAGATTCAGCTACAGCAGCGCGGACAGTTCCACGATGAACTGAAAAGAACCCTTCAGGTTTTTAACGAGCTTTTTGTCAGCCGTGACAAGCTCGCAGTTTTCTTGTTCCGCCAAAGCCACGTAGAGGCAGTCGTAGACTCCAACACGAGCTTTGGAAGATATCTCGAAGGCACGAGGAATCAATGTGAGCGACTCGTGGAGATAAGGAAGAACTTGAAGGATTTTGGCAAGGCCGGTCGCTCCCTGCGGTGGAACGAGAATTCCCTTTCGTTCGGCTCTCGAAAGAGCGTGGGCAACTTCCACAGGGAACACATCAGGAGCGAGAAGCTCATGAATCTGTTGTACGAAGTCGTCTCTAAGTCGCAGGGCTTTGGGTGAGTCGCTTTCGTTCAAAACCCATTTGACGGCGACGTTACTGTCCAAGACGAGTTTCATTCGCGGGCTTCACGAACGAGATCAACCGCCATGTCCACGACTCCTAGACGTCGCCTTACATCGTCTCTGATTTCGTCCATGCCGTCACATGCCTTCCGCATGATCTCAGCGTCCCTAATCCCCTTTGCGGCCCGTTCTGCGGCCTCTTGAAGCTCGGTGGTGACAGGCGTTGTATCCATATTGCAATTCTGGGGTCAAATCACGCTTGGGTCAATCACGATACCTCCGTGATTGCGAGAGCGTGCAGGGCTTCCTCCACGAAAGTGCTTACCCTAGGGGTAGAGAATAGCTCATCTCCACGGCCATCAGGTGTGGCGATGGAAGCAATAGGCGGGCCTATGGCGCCCTGCTGTCGGAACTACAGTGCCGCCCCAGTTCGCAACTGCGCCGCGTCGGCTTGCGGACATCTGACTGCGATTATCGATTGCCCCACCCGCGGCAAGATCCATCCCGGGAAATCTAATTGTCGCTGCTTGGGAATCTTAGAGCGGTTCCAACTTGTGTGTGGCGTGGCAAGCGGCCGTTGCTATCGCGGTTTTCGTGGCAGTTGTTTCATTTGCTAGCCGCCAAATGACGCCACACCAATCGTGGAAGCGCTCTAATTGTCGTCAGCCGCCGCCCGTCCCTTATTCCCGGCTGACGCCAGTTTTGCTCTAGCTGGGAATTCTAGTTGTCGCAGCAGGGAAAAATAGTTATCGCTATCCAGGTGGATAATGTGGATAATACTGATACGTCCCTGAGTTGTTTGGTGACTCCAGTCGTGTATTGAGCAGTAATCGTCCGAACTCTTCCCACGCGGAAGCAGACCGATCATAAATCGTCTTCGGAACCGAGGACTTGTTCTAGAAGCTCGATTTCTGGTTTGGGCCGATGATAACCGACGATTTGGCCCTTTTGGAAGACACCGACGTACGGCGGCCTTTGCCAGTCTTTCCAGTCGGGGACGTGAGGGTCGTAGGGCCGCTCGGTTTGTTGAACGAGTCGTTTGGCAGTGGCGAGCGTTTCTCGAGCCAAAGCGAGGTATTTCTTCGGCGGTCTCTGCGCCTCGCTATGAAATTCTTCGTAAGCGGGACCACGCAAAGTCGTGGCGTCCGCAGAGGCGAGCGCAAGACAAAGGCGCGTCCGTTCCAGCGCCGTTTCGATCTGCCAGATCAATATTGCACAGCGCTCGGCGATCGATTCGGCTTCAAGCAGGTCACGTTCGGCCAGAGCGAAAAAGTCGTAAGATTGTCTTTTTTCACTCCGGTCACTTATTTCCAGTCCCTCACCTACCATTCGCCACAGTGCCGCGCGGTGGAGAAGGCCACGTACGAGTTCCTGTTGCTGGCCGGCTTGGCGTAGGAGCGCCACACTTCTATCCAGATGATGGACAGCTGACGTCGCGGCTGATGACGATTTCGGATTGGAGATTGTTGCATCAATTAGGCAGATGCGGCCCAATGCGAGTTGGGCGAGCGCATCATCAAGAATCCCAGATCGTCCTTGGAAGTATTCTAGATTCTTCTCAACAAGGCATCGAACATTTGCTGCTACCTCGCGGGGGTTGGAGCTGCGGCCGGTCGGATTTGACCACGCGAATATTGTCCTTGAGGGTACGGAACAAACTAACGAGCGCCTCTTTGCTCACGCTTTTGGGCTTTCCGTGGTTGTCGAGCAGAATGATCTCTTCCGTCGGGCTACCGTGACCACTGAAGTGCACGATATGCGGCTTGTGCTGGTTAAGGGACTGGAGCAGGTCATCCGGACGAACCGCCCATTTCGTGATGAGTTCTAGGGAATCACGATGTTCAGCAGCACGGATCTTCGCCTCGATTTCCCGTACTTCCTCATCCAGTTTCAGAGGCACGGTGCCGGTTGGGTTAGAGGATAAGAAAAGGATTCTGATCTTACTCATCGCACTCTCCGAAAAGAATTGCTGCACTCGATATCCATCGAGAACGAGACACCATTTGTATTCGTTGATCTGCCTTCTGAATTCGTCCGTGTGCTCATCGGTGTAGTCGGCGGTTTTAAACTGACGCCGACCGATTTCGATCTCACTCTCCAGTAGGAAGTCAAATCCTCCGCTACGATACTGCTTCCCCGAGTGCGGATCATAGAGGTGTTCGCATCGGGACTGCATATTCAGATAGATAACCAGGAGGGATTTATCGGAACACTTAGCCAGGCCCGAAATCGGGTCTGGCCACAACTTTTGTGGGATTTGAAGATAGCCTTGCTGTTCAAGACAAATCGAGCGATGCCTTTAGGCAGGCGTTGACCTGGATCATCGTATCCGGTGGTAGTGAACCGATAACGCGCACCACCTTCGATTGTTCGATGGTCGCGAGATTCTCACAGCTCACAACGGAGTCCTTGACTAGGCCCGACTGCGTACCGGTAGCGGTTGCCACTTCGATGATCAACTGCGTCGGTTCGCCACTTCGATGGGTCGTACTTGTTATGGCAACGACCAGTGTATTCTTAAGCCGAGCGTTGTTGCGGTCACTTTGGACTACCAAAGCGGGTCGGTACTTCGTCGTCGTGCTGGATGCAAATGGGAATTGAACGAGCACAACATCGCCACGGTGAAGGGTCATGGCTGCGGTGGGTGACGATCATAGTGATCGTATACGTCGAGATCAGGATCATTCCAAACCCCGGATAACGCTGCGTCCTGAGTTGCGTATGTCTCCCGAACGTCGAACGGTTCATCCGTCATCAGCGACTGGAGTCGCTCATAGAGATTGGCACTCACGAGGAAATACCTCGCATTCGTTGTCGGATCGACCACAACGAGCGGTCCCGCATTGTTCGATTCTTGGAGCGCCAGTCGCTGTTCTTCGGAAATCTGGGGAGTCATAGTAAGTCCTTGTAACGGCAACATTTTACCACGCTTTGGCCAATGAGGCACGGCGAAAATCCACGCCAGGGACTACTTGAAAACGCGCGTTAGATTAGCCCGCTGACGAATTGCCTGATCCAGCCTCTTGCGCCGGACATCGCTAAGTATCGCCGGCAGATGCCTGCGTCAGGTCAGGATATCGTGCACGACTTTGCCATGCACGTCGGTCAAGCGGAAGTCGCGGCCGGCGTAACGGTAGGTCAGCCGTTCGTGGTCGATCCCCATCAGATGGAGGATTGTGGCGTGATAGTCGTGCACATGCACCGCGTTCTGAACGCAGTGCATCGCGTGATCATCCGTCTCGCCATAGGCCAGGCCCCCTCGGACGCCGGCACCGACAAGCAGGCTCGTGAAAACATCGACGTAATGCTCGCGGCCGTGGCCGTTGAAGGTGGTCGGAGTACGGCCGAATTCGGTACAGATGGCGATCAGCGTGTCGTCTAGCAGCCCTCGCTGCTTCAGATCTCGAATCAATGCGGCGATCGGCTGGTCGACTCGACGCGCCTTCGGCAAGTGGTCCTTCATGTTGCCGTGCGCGTCCCAATTATCACTGGCACCACTGTCGATCAGTTCGACGACCCGCACTCCCTGCTCGATCAATCGCCGCGCCATCAGGCATTGCCAGGCGAAAGACCGATTGTCGGCGCGAACGACTCCGTACTGTCGAATCGTGTGGTCGGTTTCCTGTGTAAGGCTGAAGACTTCGGGGGCAACTCGCATCATCCCCTGGGCCGTCTGGAAACTACTGATTCGGGCCCGCAGGTTGAGATCATCCGGTCGAGCATCGGCGTGAATGCGATTCACATCCTCCAGCATCCGCTGTTCAAGTTCTCGGAGAGTAACGTCCTGCGTGGCGGAATTGAGATGCGCAATCGGTTCGTTACCAGGGACGATCCTCACCCCTTGATGCTCAGGCGGTAAAAAGCTGCTGTCCCAAACCTGCGCGCCGCCGTACGGTAAGTGTTCTGCAAACACGATATGAGACGGGAGATTCGAGTTAAACGTGCCTAGCCCGTAGCTCAGCCACGACCCAATGCTAGGGAGCGGAATCGTCGACGATCCGGTGTGCATCGCCAGTGCCGCCTGGAAGTGCTCGACAATGTCAGTTCGCAGCGAATTGATCACGCACAGGTCATCGGCCATCGTCGCCAAATGCGGGAAGAGTTCACTGAACCAGAGACCCGACTGGCCATGCTGTTGAAACTCGAATGGAGAGGGCATGAGCCGCGCCTTCGCTACACTGCGAAGCTGCGCGGTGGCAAGTTCCTTGCCGGCATCGATCGCCAGCTTGGGGCGATAATTGAACGTATCCACGTGAGAAAACCCGCCAGTCAAGAACAGAATGACGAGTTGTTTCGCTCGGGCCGGATAATGCGTCGGCTTCGGCGCCAGCGGCCCCGCATCCTCCAAGGCCGCGGCCAGCGATAAGGCCGGATAGAGACCCAGGGCACCGGCGGATGAGCACCGGAGAAAATCGCGGCGAGTATGTGTCCGTTGAGGCATATCATGTCTTCCGTCGTCTTGTTCGCGTTTCGCACCTTTGGAGTGCGGCGACTTGTCGCAGCTTTAGGATTTTTTGGAGTTATTCGCAGGCGGGTTACAGCGGCAAAGTACGCAAAAAAAACTCCGGACGCTTTGCCCGCAGTTTCTCCTGAACGAAAATCCTAAAGCGGTGATGAATCCCCGCACTCCAAAGTTCGAGTTCTCAAATTACATTTTTTGTGCTGCTTCCATTTCAGCCCGCGTTAGTCCACGTAAAAGAACTCATTCGCCGTCAGCAGCACTCGGGCGTAGCTGGTCCAGGACTGAAAGTCGATTTCTGTGGCGTCGAGGTTTCGGCCAGGGCCTTTCAGTTGTCCGCGGTAACTATTCAGGAAGTTGAGCCCTTGGTCGATTTCGGTCTGACTGGCGGGCCGGGCGTAGGCCAGTTCGTGACCGAGCTGGATTCGTGCGGTGTCATCGGCCGACGCAACGAGCAATCGCTTCGCAAACGCCTCCGCCTCGGTGCGCAACTCCGAACTGTTCATCAAATAAAGAGCCTGGAGCGGAACGGTCGCACTCGTCCGTTTCTCGGTAGTGGTATTGGGGTCCGGGCCATCGAACAGAACCAGGAACGGATGCCGCTGCAATCGCTGAGTCATCAAGTAGACGCTGCGATGCGGCGACGGGTACACCGCTTTGAACTGGCTGTGTTGGGTGAAGCCCCAGTCCTTGATCGGAGGAAATGGATGCTCGCCCGGCCGTGTCAAATTCAGCCGACCGCTCGTCAGGAGGAGTGAATCTCGAATCGCCTCGGCATCGAGTCGTCGGCGATCGTAACGCCAACGAAATTGATTGCTGGGATCGCGTGCGGCGTTGGCTTCGTTGCCACTCGACGCCAATTGCCAGGTTTTCGACGAGAGAATCAACCGGTGCATCGCTTTGATGCTCCAACCGCTCCGCATAAACTCCGCCGCGAGCCAATCGAGCAGTTCTGGATGAGTTGGCCGCGCCCCGCGGAGTCCGAAATTGGACGGCGTTGCGACAAGTCCCTTTCCGAAGTGATGTTGCCAGATGCGATTTGCCATCACGCGCGCGGTCAGCGGATGATCCGGTCGAGTCAGCCATTCGGCGAGCTGCCTGCGACCACTTTCGTTTTCCGGGATTTCCAGCGGGTGACCGTACATCAAGGACGCAATCGCTCCTCGCGGAACAACAGGACCCTTCCCCTCCGGTTCGCCGCGTAGTTGCAAGGAAGCCGGTCGCACAACCCCCTCCGCAACGGCATACGCGCCGGGCACGTCCGACGGCAGACCGGGTCGTATCAATCTGTGATGCTCGGCCTTCAATGGATTCAATTGATCCTGCAGAAGTTTGTTCGTGTCGTCTCGTTCCTTCGTGGCAGCCGCCAGGTCTTGCTGGAGCGTCGTCGCCGGCTGCTTGTCCTTCGTCAGTTCCTCCAGGCGTTTGCTGAGATCGGCAACCTGCTGATTCAACGCGGCCAATTTTTTCGCGAGCACCCCGTCTCGCTCCATTTCGGTGATCTGCCGCAGCAGGTCATTCAAGTGAACCTCATGGGCGGCGATCTTTGGCTTGGCGTCCGCGTCAGGAACAAGCGGAACGAAATGCTGCCGAGGAAAACTCTTCGACGCGAACTCTTCACCACCAGCCCACGGGTACTGTGTGCTGTCGAAGATGCCGTACAGGCCGTAGTAATCACTCATCGTGATCGGATCGTACTTGTGATCGTGGCAGCGCGAACACCGCAGCGTCAGACCCATGAATGCCTGTCCGACGGTATCGATCGAGTCCTCCAACGACAGATGCCAGAACTCATACGGGGCGGTGGCGTAACGGCGGCTGAGTGCCAAGAAGGTCGTCGCCACGATCTGCTCGCCGTAACGATCGCTGGGGCCTGCACGAGCCAGGATGTCCCCCGCGAGTTGCTCGCGAACGAACTGGTCATACGGCTTATCAGTATTGAACGAGTCAATAACATAGTCTCGATATAGTCGAGCTTCAGGGACCGGGTAGTCGGCGTTATCGCCGGCGGTATCCGCGTATCTTGCGACGTCAAGCCAGTACCGTCCCCAGCGTTCGCCATAGCGCGGCGAGTCGAGCAGCCTCTTCACAACCTGATCCAACGCGTCGGGTGATGGATTGGACAGGAATGCGGACATGTCTTCCGGTTGCGGTGGCAGGCCGATCAAGTCGAAGTAGACCCGGCGTAGTAGCGTGCGTTTATCTGCAGCCTCGACGGGATCGAGTTGCTGCTCGCGCCACTTCGTTGCGATGAAGCGATCGATCGGGTGATCGGACCACACCTGGTTACCCGGCGGCAGTTCGACTTGACCAACCGGTTTAAAGGACCAATGACGACTCGCAGCGTCCTCGTGATTGTCCTTCCCAGCAATTCCTATCGGATTCGATTTCGGCCACACAGCTCCGGCCTTAATCCATGCGAGCAAATCGGCAATCTGACTCTCGTCGAGCTTTCCATTGGGGGGCATCTTGAGCCCATTTTCGTGTCGGACCGCCTGCAGCAACCGAC
>CAZFLF010000064.1:0-13253 GCA_964519825.1 uncultured Pirellulaceae bacterium
GCCGACCTCGCCGCCCGCGATCTGCTGGCGTCGACCGTTGTGCTTTGCGTCGGCGAGTTCGGCCGCACGCCGAAGATTAATTCCCAAGACGGCCGCGACCACTGGCCGACAGGATTCTCGTGCCTGGTCGGCGGCGGCGGCCTGCGCAGCGGCGTTCTCATTGGCGCGACCGATCCGACCGGCGCTCGCAAAGATCCCGACGATCCAATGCAGGTTTCGGAATTGTACGCGACCATTCTGACCACTTTGGGTATCGATCCGACCCACAAAGTCATCACCCCGATTGGCCGCCCGATGAAATACTGTGAAGAGTCGCCAATCAATCGTTTGCTGCCACAAAGGTAGTGAAAACAGCTTGTTATCCACTGCTACGTGGTAGCGTGATGTGGATTTCTGTACCCGGTCGCTCACAAGCACCCACGGCAATCCGCCCTTGGTGGGCTTCGACGATGCGCTTGGCAAGGGCCATTCCCAGACCGAAGCCCCGAGTCTTAGTCGAATAGAACGGATCAAAGATTTTGGCTCGCTGTTCCTGTCCGAGTCCGGGGCCGTTGTCCCGCAGCACAATCCTCAAGGCCGGACGATCGTTGACCTGCGCGTCAGACCACTCGACGTCAATCTCGGCGCAACCTCCACAAGCCTGTAACGAGTTCTCCAAAATATTACGCAGGACCTGCCCCATGGCTACTGGATCCGCCCAACAACGGAGGTCGACGTTGCCCATCTCGGAACGGAGTGTGACTTGTTTTCTTTGCCACAAGTACGACAGATTGTCCCAGCATTCCTGCACCACTAATCCCAAATGACATGAGCGCGCGTCGAGGACGATCGGCGCGGCGTATTTGCGGACCGCTTCGAAGAGATGGTGCAGATCATCCTGTGCACTTTGAATGCGCGCGACCAGATCCAGCGCTTTGGGCCGACTATCCACCTCGCGCGCCAACATCTCGAGACAGGACTGGCTGCGTTGCAGCGCGTTGCGGCTCTCGTGAGCCAGGCCCGTGACCGTCTCCCCAATGGCTGCCAGCCGCTCTGATTTCCGCAATGCTTCCTGGATTTGCTTTCGCGCGGTGATATCTCGTATGGCGCTGGAAATCAAAACCCCTTCTTTGGTTTCTAAGGGACTGAGGCTGATTTCGACGGGGAATTGCGTGCCGTCCTTACGCCGCCCAGATAGTTCCAAACCGGCGTCCATGGGTCGGTTGTGCAGGTTGGCAGAATCGTCGGCGCGATCCCGTTGATGTTTGTGGCAAACGATCTCCGGGACGAGCAACTCAATCGCCTGGCCCAGTAGCTCCGCGCGGGTGTAGCCGAAAAGTCGCTCGGCTTGGGCATTGACTAACCTAATTATGTCGTGCTCGTCGACAATCACCATCGCGTCTGGCGCCGATTCCAGCAGGCTCCGAAACTTTTCCTCAGCAAGTTTCCGTTCGGTTAGGTCATGAACGATCTTGGAAAACCCTTTGAGATTGCCTTGCTCGTCCTTCAAAGCCGTGATCAACACGTTCGCCCAAAAGCAATCGCCGTCCTTTCGCACTCGCCAACCTTCGTCTTCACACCGGTCGTTTGCGATAGCGTTTGCCAGCTCTTTTTCCGGCCCAGACTGTTGAATAGCGTCCGTGGGATAGAAGCAAGAAAAGTGACGACCGATGATCTCTTCGGCACGATAACCCTGGATCCGCTCGGCCCCCGCGTTCCAACTGGCAACACGCCCTTGGGGATCAAGCATAAATATGGCGTGGTCTTCGACCCCTTCGACGAGGAGCCGAAAACGCATTTCGCTGTTGCGCAGCGATTGCTCAGTTCGCCGGCGGTCGGCGACTTCCGACTGTAAAGCGGAATTGGCAGCTTCCAGTTCGGCGGTCCGCTCCTGCACTCGAAGTTCTAGTTTCTCCGTTGACACACGCAAGGCTGCTTCGGCGCTCTGACGCTCGCTTTGAGAGGCGGCCAGAACAAGCCCAATCATCACGACAACTCCAATGAAAATCTGCATCAGCAGTAGGGACTCTGCAACCGAGTCCCGGACAAACGGTCCACGACCCAGGATGGTGCCCCACAGCACGGCCACGGATATCAGCACGATCGTTAGGGTCACGCCTCGCAGACCAAATCGAAAAGCCGCCCAGATAACCGGGGGAGTCAACAGGAACGCCACGGAGATCTCCGTCAGTCTCAGGGACGTGGACGGCACACCGAAGACGATTTGGCTGAGGACCAACAGCGTCAGCAGCAACACGGCGGCCTCGGCCACGTCTCGCGCTTTCCAGGAAATCGGCTGCCGCGACCACCAGCTCAACAGAACGGGAGCGATCACCAGCACGCCGATCAGATCGCCGATCCACCACGTCCACCACGAGAAAGCGAAAGAACTCCATGCCAAGAACCCACCCAAACACAGACCGGTCGCACCAAAAGTCGGCGCGAGGAGGCAGCTGAGTATTTCGACGCCGATGAATTTGAATACATCTTGGCTACGACTCAGGGGGACACTCGACCCAGTTATTCGCTGGATGAAATAGCCACCCACGAGCGCTTGCAGCGTGGACCCTAGCCCGATGTTGGCCGTGACCAGTATCGCGACCACAGCGGTGGCATTGGGAGAATGCCATAGAGTGCCGATATTGACGAGAAAAGACCCTAGCCAAATGCCCGGCCAGACGCGATATCCCGCAAGCAGGACGGCAGCTAGTGCGATTCCAGACGGAGGCCAAACTGCGGTCGCGACCCCAGGTGGGATCGCCAGATAAACTGCAAAGCGACCGAAGGCATAGTAAGCCAATGCCGTCACGGCGACGGCAAAAAACCATCTTGCGGAGAACGTGCCAAAACGCGATTCCATTGCGATGCCGTAGTCCGCCAAGGTTGCAGCGCAGCATTTCTCTAGCTTGCCGCCGCACTCATGGATCATGCTTCGAAAACGTCGCCTCTTCGGCGATCACGATGCTGCGTGCGATCTCCACGAGCTTGCAGTTCTTTTCGGAGGCGACTTTCTGAAGACGGCGAAAGGCCTGCTGCTCATCGAGGTTGGTCCGCTTCATTAAAATGCCCTTGGCTCGTTCGATGACCTTACGATCTTCCAGTGCCTGACGCAAGTCAGCGGCCTGCTGACTCAACGCGTGAAACTGCTCGAAACGCCGAACCGCGATAGCAATCGCCGTCTCCAAATCGGCTTGTTTGATGGGCTTGACCAGGTAGGCCAAAATATACTCGCGCTCGGCGCGGCTAATCAATTCGGCATCGTGATAGGCGGATACCAGAATCACCGGTACCGGAGATGAGCGAGTGATTTTCTCCACCGCCTCAATCCCGTCCATATCCGGCATCTTGACGTCTGTGATTACCAAGTCTGGCGATGTCGCCTGGCATTGATCGACGAGTTCGCGGCCTGTCCGAGCCACTGCAACAACCTGATGACCGAGCAGCGGAAGCGTCTCTCGAAAATACTCCTGCATGTCCGGTTCGTCGTCGGCGATTACGATTCGAAGCGATCTCGTCATGGGGCATCTTTGTCGAGGACGTGCGAATGGATCCAGACTTCGGGAACGAACAACACGATGGACAGCAGCCCAGCACCCACAAACACAAGCAGTGCTGTCGTCGCAAACAGTGCTCCGAACCACGACCAACCGTTTCCACTGCCTTAAGTTAAGAGCGCTCGCTCGGGGCATCCCGGTCAAGATATCCGAACCCATTCGCTAGCCGCAACCAGAGGACGAAAACATTGCTCGATAAGCAGACAATGTGCAGGAATTCGACCGGCATTCGAATTCTCCATCAAAATTCTCAAGATATCAAAAAACTGATATTGACGCTGCAGCAGAGCCCGTTGTAGATTTTTCCCTTCTGTCTACCCATGGCGGGTATTTCAGCGGGGGCAAAGAACGCTCTGCCGAATAGCCAGGTTGCGACAAGAACCTTTCCAGGCTTGCCTCATGCCCGGGGTAAGTACTGCTGGTCGCGAAATGGTTTCTTCAATGGCAACGGCTGCCTAGAGACTTCGACGGCAATTTTCGCCGATCGTTTGGTTTCCGCGGTGCGGTGTGAAACGCACAATCTACAAATCTTGGTAAGCCACGTTGTGACCGATAACTTTCGTAATTACAGGCAAGGAGCACAGTCATGTTAGTACTAAGTCGACGCGTAGGTGAGAAAATTATCATCTCAGATGACATCTGCGTAACCGTTGTGGAGGTCAGTGGCGATCGAGTTCGTCTCGGCGTGACAGCGCCGAGATCGGTTCGCGTAGATCGTCAAGAGGTTTACATGCGACGTCAGCTCGAACAAGTGAACCACCGAGAGCCCGAATTCGCCGAGACCTTTTTTGACCTTAGACCGGCCCAAGAAACTACTGCACCGTGCTGCTAGAGCCGGTCTGTGGAGTTGGCCCTGCTGCTCCACGATGGGAACGCCGAGTTGTAAGTGGCCTGTCGTTTTCGTAGCCGGTTCACGCGCGATCGGGCTTCGCGCGATCCGACTTGGGTGGTGAGTTGAGGGGAAGCGGCCTGGCGGGTGAGCGTAATCGCTTGGAACCGGCTTGCTGCTGCGTCGACACAGAATATTCCCTGTCAAAGTGACAGGAATGTTTTCGAACGCGAACCGTCGACTCGCGAGTGGCTACGGGGGACAATCCTGTCCTTGTTCGTGTCGATAGCCACTGAACCTGAGAATTGGACGATCTCCACATGGCATCCCCGCTTCTCCGCGCCTCTTTGTATTTATGTCTCTTACTGGCATTTCATCCATCGCGTGGCGTCCCCTGCCACGCGGCAGAATCGCCCCAGAAGCCCAACATCGTAGTCATCATGGCCGATGATTTCGGCTATGAGTGCATCGGCGCGAATGGTGGAAAGTCGTACAAGACTCCGGTGCTCGACAAACTCGCGGCAACAGGAATGCGGTTTGACCATTGTTACGTGCAGCCGCTCTGCACGCCGACACGCGTCCAACTGATGACCGGGATCTACAACATTCGCAACTACACCACGTTCGGACAGATGGACCCGCGAGAAGTTACCTTCGCCAATATCCTCAAACAGTCTGGATACGCGACGTGCATCGCCGGCAAGTGGCAGCTAGGACGAGATGTTGACCTGCCGAAGAAATTCGGTTTCGACGAATCCTGTCTGTGGCAGCACACGCGACGACCCGAGAGATACAAGAACCCTGGCCTGGAGATCAACGGCGTTGAGCGAGATTGGTCGAACGGCGAATATGGCCCGGACCTCGTGAACGATTATGCGCTCGACTTCATGTCGCGAAAGAAAGACAGCCCGTTCTTCCTTTACTACCCGATGATGCTCACCCACGCCCCCTACACCGCCACGCCCGAAAGTTCCGACTATGCCGACCGGCAGCAAACGCCAAAGAAAACGAAGCGCAAAGAAGCTGCTGCCCAATCTGACTCTAACGCCACGTCATATCGGCACTTCGCAGACATGGTGGCGTACACCGATAAACTCGTCGGCAAATTGCTCGTGCGGCTGGATGAGCTCGGCATCCGAGACAACACACTCGTGATCTTTCTCGGCGATAACGGCACGGGGCGAGGAACACCATCGCAGTTGGGGGACCGCGAGTTCATCGGCGGTAAGGGGATGACGACTCACCGAGGTATGCATGTGCCGTTGATTGTGAGTTGGCCGGCGAAGATGCGCGGCGTCGGCCGCGTGTCACCCGATCTCGTCGACAGTACGGACATTCTGCCGACGATTTGCGAGGCAGTGGGCGTGTCGCTCCCGGCAGGCTTGAAAATCGATGGGCGAAGTTTCTGCGCGCAACTTCGCGGCGAACCGAGCCAGCCACGAGACTGGTATTATTGCTGGTACGCTCCCTACGATGTCGTCGTTGGCGAGTTCGCCGCGAATCACACTCACAAGCTCTACCGCACCGGCAAGTTCTTTGACCTCACTCATGATGCCGAGGAACAACGGCCATTGAACCGAGAATCGCTCACCGGCGATGCAGCGACGGCCGCGAAGCAATTGCAAACCGTGCTCGACCAATTCCAAAACGCACGCCCTGCGGAACTGGCCAAGCCAAATAAAAAGGCCAAGAAAGCCGCGATCGATTGAGCCACGTGGCAGATGGAATCGGAAAATACTGTTTAAGGTTGGGTCTTCCTGCCTGTGAAAACAGGACAGCCAAGAGTGCCCATCCTACAGGTTTATGCCGGCGCTAGCGGGCGCGACTGCATCCCGTTATTCCGTGGAATCACCCACCAGCGGGATTTTCGCACGCAGCGCGGGGATGATCGCCCTCGGCACAAATCGCGCCAGTTTCTCGTCCGACAACAGAGGCGTGATTTGTTTGATCAGCGAACTCGAAACGTGGGCGAACTCCTCGTCCGCCATCAAGAAAACCGTTTCGACATCGGGGTCGAGTTGCCGGTTCGCCAGCATCATCGTGAACTCGCTGGCGATGTCGGTCAGCGGCCGGACCCCGCGCACCATGACCTTCGCGTTGCACGTCCGAGCAAAGTCAACCGCCAACCCGCCAAAGGAACGCACTTCGACATTGCGGAGATGCGCGGTCGCCAGCGTCACGAGCTCGACTCGCTCCTGTGCCGAGAATAAAGAATGCTTCTCGACATTGATCCCCACGCCGATGACCAGTCGGTCGACTAGCAGACTGCTCCGCTGGATCACACTGACGTGACCCAAGCTGATCGGGTCGAACGATCCAAGGTAGACGGCGACGCGCGGGTTGAGTGCTGACATGGTCCGCCTTCACCAGTTCATTTTCCGTCTGACTCAGTTCTTCACCTTTGAGTCCTTGTACCCTGTTTGTGCCAGCTTCTCAATTGCCCCAGCTGAATCGAATTTACTCGGATCCACCCTGCACGTAGCAGTCTTCGTGGCAAAATCGACTTCGACCTCCGCGACGCCAGGTAATTCCAGCAGCGCCGTGCGAACGGCCGGCGGGCAATTGACCTCGCATGCCATGTTCGGGACTTCCATTTCCAGCTTCGTAAGTTCGCTCTTGGCAAGTAGTCCATCACTCGCCGTCGACCCACTCTCTGTCGCCGGAGCGTCCATCGTAATCTCAATGGCGGCCGTTGAGGCTTCCGCAGCGGGGCCTACCGGAGCGGGTCGTTCACCGCAGCCTACCAACCCGCACAATGCCAGCGCCGCCAAAGAAAATCTTCGCATTGTCTGTTCCTTTCAAAAATGATGGGACGCAGTTGCACGCTGAACTGCCGCCTGTCAACTAAGTCCCTCTGCTCGACCGCCGACCTGCGGATCGGCTTTCACCAAACGCTCTCACCGACCGATTCTATAGGCTTCGGTTGAAGATCATCTCTGGCTTCAGGCGACAGCGCTGACCCGGATTGTTCGACAGGAAGATTCTACGTGATCGGCAAACTCACGCTACGGGTATCGATTGCGGAAGTAGTGCTTTCGGCGATCGTAACGGTATGCCAGACTGGCAACCGTCGGAGAGCCAGCTCGGGATATTGTCTTACCCGCGGCCCTTCATGTGCGGATGAAAGCCGATCGCGGCTCAACGCGCACGCCTCCGGCTTGCGGTTAAACGAATTGGCTTGCGGGCACAGATCGCGTTAAGAAACCTGCCTATTGCGGAGTGCACTATGAATCATCCGTGGATTCGTCTTTTTCCAATTATGTTTTTCGTCACCATAGTCGCTGCCCGTTGGCAGCCGACGGTTGTCGCTGCCGATTGGCTGCGGTTTCGCGGGCCGGATGGTCAAGGAACCAGCTCGGAGCGCGGGTTGCCAACCACCTGGACCGCCACGGACCACGTCGTGTGGAAGACCGAGCTGCCTGGCGCGGGCACGTCGAGCCCGATTTTCGTCGGCGATCAGATCCTGCTGACGTGCTATACCGGCTTCAACGTTCCCGGTCAGCCACCAGGCAGCATGAATCATCTGAAACGCCACGTCGTTGGACTCAATCGCACCGATGGAAAGCTGAAATGGACGGCGGACGTGCCATCCAAACTCCCTGAGCAGGAGACGATTCGCGACGGCCACGGATACGCATCGAACACGCTGGTTAGCGATGGTCAGCGGGTCTTTGCCTTTTTCGGTAAGTCCGGAGTCTTTGCCTTGGACTTGAAAGGCAAGATCCTTTGGCACACTGACGTCGGGGATGGGCTCAATGGCTGGGGTTCCGCGGCCTCGCCAGTACTCCATGAGAATCTGGTGATCATCAATGCAAGCGTCGAAAGCGAGTCTCTGATAGCGCTCGACAAATCTACGGGCCAGGAAGTTTGGCGGGCCCGCGGGATCAAAGAATCCTGGAACACTCCGGCGATCGTGACAACACCTGGCGGCCGAAACGAACTGGTCGTCGCAGTTTTCGGCAAGGTTCTCGGCTTCGATCCCCGCGATGGCCAGCAGCTTTGGTCGTGTGATACGGGGATTTCCTGGTACATGGTACCCAGCATCGTCGCCGACCGTAACGTCGTGTACTGCATTGGTGGGCGATCGGGCGGCGCCTTGGCGGTCAAGATGGGAGGACAAGGTGACGTGACCGATTCCCATCGCATCTGGGTCGGAAAGAAAGGGTCCAACGTCTCGTCACCAATTCTGCACAACGAATATCTCTACTGGGCGCACGAGGCGCTCGGCATCATTTATTGTGCGGAAGCCGCAACGGGTCAGATCGTCTATGAAGAGCGGTTGCCGCGGGCGGATCAGTTCTACGCTTCACCGGTGCTGGCCGACGGCAAAATCTACTACGTCACGCGCAGCGGCCGGACATTCGTCGTGGCCGCGAAGCCCGAGTTTGAGTTGCTGGCAACGAATCATCTCGAAGACCGAAGCATCTTCAACGCCAGCCCGGTCGTGGCTGACGGTCGCTTGTTTCTGCGCTCTGACCGTTATTTATATTGTCTGGATGACACGAGCACCCAGTGAGACTCACTCAAGGCGGGCCCCGAGTGTCACGATGTCGTTGAAGCGATCAACGGGTTCATGCGCGGCCCACGCGATGCTGCGCAACACCAGCAGTCGAAACAGAGGATCGTCGAACGTCCAGGAGTAATGTCCCAGGATCGAAACGACGACTCGGCCCCGAGTGGCGCCGGGCGTGGAAGCGTTCCTTTCCAGCGACCAGAAGATCGGCTGCGGCATGTTCTCTTCGACAGCCGTTGCGAACACGCTCACACGCCGGTTGTCACCGAGCAGACCCCAATAGGTCTCATCGACAAAGTCAACTCGGCTGAAGTTTCGCGCGATAGGGTGCGAGGAGCCTCGTTCAAAGTGCAACTCGAGGGCACCGTGTCGGAACTTGGAGGCGCCCCCTTTCCAAGCCAGTCCGATGCGTTCGGCGAACCCGATCGGGTCTTTGCCGCCGTCGACGGCGTAATGCAAGTAGACCGCTCCCCCGCCACGTGCTTGAAACGCATCGAGATCGCGAGTACGCTCCGCATTCCACTCCCCCTGCTGATAGAAAACGAGTACGTCGGCTGTTGCCAATTGCTCGGCCGAAGGCCAACGATTCGCCGTCTCGACGGTCACATGGCCAGCACAGGCGAGCCATTCGCGCCATACCGATTGCCAAGCCGGATAGTCATGTTCGCCTGGACCATGATCCTTGGGGCCGGCCACCAGCACCAACTTGAGCGGACGGGTCGAGTCCGCGCCGGAAGGCGCTCCGGCCAGCACGGCTGCGAGTTCCTCTCGCTTCCGCGCCGCGGGAGGTTGCCCCGATCCATAGTCTGGCATCCGCGGTGGTGGCGTGAGCAGAAATGTCAGCAAGTCACGTAGTCGGTCGGGCCCGAGTGGCTGCGGCAGGCCCTTCGGCATTGTCGAGACGGTCGACGGCTGCGAACTCTCGACGTTGGCCGACGCAATGGTGGTGATTTCACCTCGTTCATTCCCGACCAACAATTGCTCGCCTTCTTGTCGGAGCACTCCGGTCAGAGTTCGCCCGTCATTCAAGGTGACGACGTGAGTAATGAACTCGGGATTGATGGCAAAGCTCGGATCCATTACGTCGCGCAGCACGGAGTTGTAGTCGCGATGAACCACATTCGTCAGGTCCGGGCCGAACTTCGCACCGTGACCGCCAACGGAATGGCACTTGGCACAACCAACCTGTCCGTCGAAAAAGACTTGCCTGCCGCGAGCCCAACTGCCACCTACTAATTCAGGACGATCCATTTTGCTCTGCGCCGAGGCATCGATGGCGGATCTCGCCCATGGGACGAAGAACCGACGCAGTGGGAACGGCCGCCCCCGCTCGTCTTCGTTCGTCCTCCAATCGGTCGTCAGCTCGAGGTCGCCTCCTGTCGTCAACCTCAAAGTGATTTCAATCGGTTCCATCTGATCCGGCGGGAAGGACACTTCCTGTTGCGTGGCGCTAGCGATTCCGGCTTTGCCGCGCGCGGTTGTCAGGGCAAATGTCTGTCTGCTCCGCCAAGCAACTGTCGTCACCTCAGGTGGCCACGTGTAGTCCAGCTTCGCTCCCGGCTGCACGGCGGGTCGCAGCATCGAGCTGATATCCAACCGAGTCGTCAAGGTAAGCTGTCCCGGTTCGCGCACTAGCGACCAGAACTCGTCATGCTGGGAACTGTGTTTGGTCAATTCGCGAGCGACCTGGGTGTCGAGATGCGGCAACCAGCCGGTCCACTGCCGCTGCGCGTCGGCGGAGACCCACTTCACGCGAACACCATGCAAGGTGTAGGCCAGATCGGTATCGGAGGCGTTTGATTTTCTGACAGAGGAAGGTTCGGCGGAATCGGTCAGCGCACGGTTGCGTTCTTCGTCTCCCGACTTCACCACAGTCGCACGTGCGGCATCGCCGAAGATCGTGATCGCATAGCCGACCGGTAACGACTGCTCATCCGTGGTCAGCACGAGAGTTCGTCGATCGGGCGTAATCTGCGCGGCATGCACGGCAAGTTCATGCCGCGGTTGGTTCAGCTGTTGGTGGACGATTTCGTAACCAGGACGATGGAACTCGAAGCGATCTCCCGCCGCAACCGCCGACCCAAATTCGATTCGCATGCGGTCGAGGAGTTGCTTGAGCGATTCTTGGGGCAGCGGTCGGTCGAATGCGATGTGCGTCTCGAACGGACCTTGTGGCCAGGCGAGGACAGGCTGGGGCAGGTCGGGTTGTGAGTAGGCGACTTGATAGAGCTTGCCGGACCCACCGGGACCAGTTCCCCAATCGGGACCGCCACTATGAGTCGCCACAACAAGCTGGCCGCGCGGTGTAATGCAGGCATCCACTGTTAGCGCGTTGAGCGACGCGACGAGTTGATTTTGGGCGACGTAGCCAACCGTGCTTTTCACTAGCTTCGTGCGATAGAGCTTGCCCCGCGAATAACCGGTCACGATCGCATCGCCTTCCCACTGGCGAGGTCCGAATGTCGGGCCGCCGTTGACCGCCTCGTTGAACTGCAGGCCGCATGTCGATTGGTGCTGCGGGGTGTAATCGAACGTGCTCGGTTCATCGATGACACGCGGTAGGTGCTTAGGATGTCGCGGCGGGAAACCATAGTGTCGGCCGCGCTGGATGTGGAGCAGTTCGTCAAAGGGGTTGCCGTTGGCGAGCCACGTCGCCCCTTCCTGCTCGGAACAGAACAGGTCGCCAAGCCGATTGAATGCCAGCCCCACCGAAAACCGGACTCCTGTACAAATAATCTCGCGCGATCTGAAGTCCGGCGCGACTCGCTGAATCGTGCCGCGCTCGCTGGCCAGGTCGTAGTGCGCCCGGCCGTTGGCGTCGATCACGTAGGCGTTGGCGTACTGCTCGGTGCCCAGTCCGAAATACACGCTGCCATCGCGCGGGTCGACCGCGACACCGAACGAATCGACTTGGTGTTCAAGTGGTTTCCAACCTTTGGCGACGATGACCTCACGGTCCCCCTTGTCGTCTCCGTTGTCGTCCACGATCAGCGATAACTTGCCGACAACCGGCAAGAACACGCCACGTCCGTGTGGATACTTCGGCGGCGTGAGTGCCATGCCGATCGGCGGCTGCGTGCGGCCGTTGCTCTCCCAGAAGAGTTCGGATTTGTCTTCGAGCCCGTCGCCGTCGGTGTCGCTGAGCACGTGGATGTTGCCGTTGTAGCCGACCGCGATCAGCTTGCCGTCCTCACGATACCGGACGTTGTTGATGTTGGTCAGCGCAATGGGCAGTTCACGAACCGTAAAGCCGGGTACGAACATTTGGACGGGAGGCGACGGAACGCTGACCAACCGATGCACCCCCGCTTGCGGCGCCGGCCTGGCCACCCGAGCATGCAAAAGTTGGGTGTGCTTTTCGGAGAGATACCGCTCAACCTGCCGGCGTTCGTTGTCCGAAAGCGCGTGATCGAAGATCAACACTTCGGCCAGATCACCTTCCAGGAAATCACGCACGTTCGCCGGACCGCCATTGTTGTAGAACCGCGCCCCAATGGTTAATCGATCCATGCGCAGGGTGCCTGGCTGCCGATCACGTTGACCAGCAGTCCGGCCGTCGACAAACAATCTCACTCCGTTCTTGGCGGGCTGGCAGATGAGTCCCAGAATATGCGGAGTGCCGAAATCGAAAGTGGCCTCCAGCAGGTCTCGCTCGCCCCCAAAACCAGCCCCTTCGACATTGACCGTCTGAAAGGTCTGCGACGCTGCATGTCCTTGATCGATGTTCAGCCCACTGACATAGTCGTTCACACCCTCGCGATTGACCGCCAGGAATCCGCGGTAGGTACCGGGATTAGCAAATGGGGTTCCGACGAGAAAGATCGTCACTTCGCCAAACTCGGCAGCCAGAGCCGCTTGGGTGAGATGGTCATCGAGTCCATCAAACCGAACCACGGTGCTGTCTTTGATGGTCGCGATTGTCGGCCGTTGTTTCTCTTCGGGCTGCACAACATGGCGGCCGTGTCCCGAACCGTCACGCCACTCCTGCAATCTGGCGAATTCCCGGACGGGCTCCGTGCCACGGCATTTCTCCGCATCCAGCCAAACCTGCAGGCCCCCGATTTTCGGCAACCGAGGATCGGTCCACGGCTCGCGTGCGTCCAACGGTAAGCAGCGCCACAGTATTCCGACCGCGATCACCACTTTAATAGCGAATGCAAAACTAAAAGCGGGTAGCCGCGAGCGAATCAACATTGAAGGTCCCTCTCCACGTTAAGAACAGAGTTGAGTGATACGATCTGTCGCCTCGGAAATGATTTGTTCCAGACTGTGGGGAGCGAGCACTGCGATGGACTCTTGATACTGCCCCGAGCCGTACAGTTCAGCGGGAACAATGTACGACGGGCCCCAGCCGTTGGCGATCGAACACATGACGATC
>CAZFLF010000065.1:0-13241 GCA_964519825.1 uncultured Pirellulaceae bacterium
CCCCCTGCAACGCGAACTTTCCCCAGCGGATAAGGGGGCGCGGGGAGCGGCCTGCAATCGCTGAACTATCGGATTCCGCCACAATGTAGTCCTCTCCAAGAAACCGACCGCGTGCCCCACCTCTGTAGGACGGGCACTTTGCCCGTTACGAAAAATCAGACGGGCAAGGTGCCCGTCCTACGTGCAATTCGCACGCGGGCGTATTGTGAGCGTGCCGAGTGCGACGAACAATACGGATCCTGTGGGTCGTCCAATCAAGGAGTTCATCATGAGTCGCTGGCTGTCGTTTGCCTTGTTGTTGGGGATCATCGTCGCGGTCAGCATTGTGTTCTATCGGGTAATGATTAGCTTTCTGCTGCCGCTGTTCCTAGCGGCGCTCCTCGTCATCGTGTTTCGGCCGCTGCACCGCTGGTGTGTGAATCGCTGGAAGGGTCGGGAACGATTGGCCGCGGTCGTTACCACGGCGGCAGTCGTGCTAATCGTGATCGTGCCGATGACTCTGGTCATGATTTTCGCCGCAATCGAGGCGAGTGCGCTGGCTGCACAACTTAACGACAACGACATCAAGGTGAAGGTCACCAAGCTGCGCGAGACCTTGGAGCTGGAATACGAATTCGCCGAAGAGATGCGGTATCTTGAATCGTCCTTGGAAACATTACAGAGTGACGCCCGACATGGCGCGACCGCCAGTGGCGAACCAGCGGCATACAAACGGCTCGTCGATGCGGCTCAACAGCTTCATGATCAGTTGGCTGCGAAACATCGAACCTTCGACAGCCTGAAGAATGTACAACGCAAGTTTTCTGAGTTGGAACAGATGAGTCGCGATGAGCAAAAACTGGGGACTTTGCAGTATCAGAAGCAACTTCGTTCGGCAACGGAGTCATTGCGGGCCTTCAAACTGGAAATGCTGGGAGGCGAGTTACGCGCCTGGATGAAGGAGTTGGCGAATCCGACCAGTGAAGAGATCGCGACAATTTCCGGAAGTTTTTTCGCAGGCGCACCTGGGTTTTTGCGTTCCGTGGGGGGAGCGACGACTGTGTTTCTTGCCACGCTGCTTATGCAAAGCGCGATCATGGTATTGGCGATGTATTTCTTTCTGACGGACGGGCCCGCAATGATTCGGACACTCATGCGATTGTCGCCGCTCGATGACGCACAAGAGCGGGAACTGATCGAGGAGTTCCACCACATCAGCCGGGCAGTGGTCGTGGCAACTCTACTGTCGGCAGTCGCTCAAGGACTGCTGGCGGGAGTGGGCTTTTGGTTCGCGGGCGTCGGCGCGGTGTTTCTGCTTTCGATGCTGACGATGGTATTTGCGTTGGTGCCTTTCGTCGGCGCCGCGTCGGTCTGGTTGCCGGCCTGTCTCTGGCTGTACTTCTCCGAGGGACGACCGTGGGCCGCGATCCTATTGGCGGTTTACGGAGCCCTGGTTGTTTCCACCTCGGACAACCTTATCAAGCCGCTGGTGCTCGCTGGCCAGTCCAACTTGCATCCGCTGTTAGCGCTGCTTAGTGTGTTAGGTGGGGTTCACGCGCTTGGCCCAATCGGCATTCTGGTTGGGCCGATGGTGGTTGTTTTCCTGCAGACCTTGCTGAACATGCTGCATCGCGAATTAACGAGTTTGGAGAAGAAACCGGCCACGTCATCGTAATGGCTTATCCCCCCGAGCCGGTTATCTTCACACGGAGATCGGTGCTGGGGCCGATCCGGTCGCGGACAGTCGGAAACGGCACCAACGTGATTCCGCTTCATCTCACCGGTCGAGACCGCTACAACATGTGCTCGTAGACGTCAGATGGCACGTGAAAGGGGAATCATGCGTTGCTTCGCTTTGCTCGCTGTTGGGTTGTGGTCAATCGCGGCAGTGGCTGTAGCCGAAGAAGCTACACCCAAATCGGTGAGCTTTACTCGCGACGTGCGACCGATCCTGGCAGAGAACTGTTTTCGTTGTCACGGACCGGACGACAAACAGCGCAAAGCGGACTTACGATTGGATCTCGAGGCCGATGCGAAACACGCGATGGACGGCCGGGCAGCGGTCACGCCTGGACGACCGAACGAAAGCGAGTTGTGGAAACGCATTACTTCGACCACGGATGATGAACGGATGCCGCCCCCCGACTCCGGGCAAAAAATCACGCCGGCACAGATCGAAACGCTGCGAAGCTGGATCGAGCAGGGTGCGAAATGGGAACTGCATTGGTCGTTCGTTGGTCCGACGCGTCCTGCTTTGCCGCCGGTTGCGGACCGACAGTGGCCGGCGAATCCCATCGACTACTTTATTTCAGCGCGGCTCGACGCCGCAGGGCTGCGCCCCTCACCGCCAGCGGACAAGGAGTCTTTGATCCGCCGCATGACACTTGATCTGACTGGATTGCCGCCGACTTTAGATGAGATTGACGCTTTCCTGTCGGATGAGTCACCGAACGCTTATGAAAAGGTTGTCGAGCGGCTGTTGGCGTCGCCGCGCCATGGCGAACGAATGGCCTGGATGTGGCTCGAAGCGGCTCGCTACGCAGATACCAGCGGTTATCAGAATGACGGCCCACGTTACATGTGGAGATGGCGCGATTGGGTGATCGAAGCGTTCAACGCCGGGCTGTCGTTCGATCAGTTCACCGTCGATCAACTCGCCGGGGATCTGCTTCCGCAAGCGGGGCTTGAGCAACACATCGCCACGGGATTCAACCGCAACCACCGCGGCAATTCCGAAGGAGGCATCATTCCGGAGGAGTACCAGGTCGAGTACGTCGTGGATCGCGTCGATACGACCGCGACCGTGTGGCTCGCCTTGACGATGGGGTGCGCTCGCTGCCACGACCACAAGTACGATCCGATTACGCAGCGCGAGTTCTACAGCGTCTTCGCCTACTTCAACAACATTTCGGAGCATGGGCGAGCGATCAAGGAAGGCAATTCGCCCCCGTACCTCGTCGCGCCGACGCGCGAACAACAGCGACATGTGGCCCACCTCGATGCCCGATTGGTCGACGCACGCGATCGCTGGGAAAAACTCAGCGAGTCCCTCGAAAAGGCTCAATTGGCCTGGGAAGCAACCGCGATTGCTGCGACGCAGCATCTGGAACCACTTCACAACGGCTGCAGCGCTAGTTTTTCCTTTGAGTCAGCACCATCTCCTGGTCAACCGCCGTGGAAGCTGGTCGCCGGTGACGCAAAATTCATCAATGGTAAGGTGGGCCAAGCCGTATTGCTTGACGGACAACAGTACGTGGATGGCGGCGACGTCGGTAACTTCGGCTATTTCGATAGGTTTTCGGTCGCAATGTGGGTGAAGCCGTCGGCACTCCAGACCGGAACGTTGATCTCGCGAATGACCGACGAGGAACAGGCGGACGGCTGGTATGTGCAATTGCGCGACGGGCACGTGCAAGTCAACTTGGTCAAGCGGTGGCTCGACGATGCGCTGCGCGTCGAGTCCGCGCCGGCACTTGCCGCCGATCGCTGGACACACCTGACCGTGACCTATGACGGCTCGCGTCTGGCCCGCGGCGTCAGGGTTTACATCGACGGCAATCCAGTGCGATTGGCCACGCAGCTCGACCAGCTCAACCAAACGTTTACTGTCAAGGAACCGCTGCGGCTGGGCGGAGGAGGCGGGCCGGGCAGTCGCTTCGCCGGGGCCTTAGACGAAGTGCGGTTATTCAACCGTTGCGTCACCGACGACGACGCACTGCAGCTTGCTATTCCGGAGCCGATTCAGGAGATCGTCGCGATTCCGCGCGATCAGCGGACTGCTGGACAACGATTAAAGCTGCGTTCGTTCTTCCTGCAGGAAGCCGCTCCACTGCAACTTCGCGAAACATTCCAGCGATACATTGCGCTGCGAAACGAGCAGCAGGCGCTCGTCGAGAGCCTGCCAACGGTGATGGTCATGAAAGACTCGCCGCAACCGCGTGAAACTCGAATGCTGGTCCGGGGGGAGTACAACCGTCCTGGTGAGTCGGTGTCGCCAGGGATCCCCGCGAGCTTTCCGGCACTGCCGACGGACGCACCCGCCAATCGACTCGGTTTTGCGCGGTGGTTGGTCTCGCCCAATAATCCCTTAACTGCGCGCGTGGCCATGAATCGTTTGTGGCAACTTCATTTCGGCGCCGGTTTGGTACGCACGACGGAGGACTTTGGCGTACAAGGGGAGCCGCCGAGCCATCCTGAATTGCTGGATTGGTTAGCGGTCGAGTTCCGGGGACCGTCGACTGCTGAACGCCGAGAGTCGCACACTGCGACTTGGAATTTGAAATCAGTCCAACGACTGATTGTAACCAGTGCGACCTATCGCCAATCGAGTTCGTTGGCTGCTGAGACCTTGCAGGCGGCGGGCGCTGCCCAGAATCAAGACAACAGGCTGCTGGCGCGGGGGACACGGTTTCGCCTGTCGGCGGAAATGTTGCGCGATCAAGCGTTGGCGGTGAGCGGATTGTTGTCGGAACAACTTGGGGGACCGTCCGTCAAGAGCTATCAACCGGCAGACTTGTGGAAGGACCTGGCGACCGACAGCGTGTACGACCAAGATCACGGCGCGAAGTTGTATCGGCGGAGCTTATACACCTATTGGAAGCGGACCGTGGCTCCGCCGTCGCTGACCTCGTTCGACGCCTCAGGACGCGAGGCCTGCCAGGTGCGAACGCCCCGAACCAACACACCGCTCCAAGCTCTCACGTTGCTCAATGAAATGACCTTCGTCGAAGCTGCACGGGTCATGGCGCAAAATGCTTTACTGGAGACCGAGCGAACGGCCGAGCAACGGCTCGAGACCGCCTTTCGTCGGGCGACCAGTCGTCGACCGTCGGGCAGCGAGTTGGAGGTATTGACACAGAGTCTGCGACAAAACCTGGAGTATTTCCGCCGCGAACCGGAGCAGGCCAAGGCGTTGATCGAGTTCGGCGAGTATCCGCGCTCAGAACGTGTCGAACTCGCGGAGTTGGCGGCTTACACCGCAGTGTGCAACCTGCTGCTAAATCTCGATGAAGTCGTCACTCGACAGTAGTCCGCGCAACCGCCGTCACGCTCCGTCGTGACGTAGCTCTGGCACTCAATGGGACATATCGGACTCATAGGTCCTATACGACTTATGGGTCCCATACGTCCTATGGAATTTCAAGCTACGTCGCGACTGAGCGTGACGGTTGCGCGACTCACCCTACCGCAGTAGTTCCTGCAAACCTCCACGCCCAGTCGGCGCGCGCTGAGGGGGCGGCTTCGGTTGTTGCGGTGACGGCGTCGTGGCACGGACCGTCGGATTCTTGGCGATCCGTGATGCCGATTCGTCGACAGGTGCCCCCTCGACCCCCGGCAGCCGCTGCGGGGTTGGATCGGGCGTGACTTTTGGCAGCCGGAAAAGGACCAGGCGGTTGCCCATCACGCGTCGCGCGTTCTCGTCGATCTTGACCGGCGGAGGGTTCTGCGGGTTGACCTTGGTCTCGTTGGGGGCCGGCCCGTCAGCTGGGGGCGTTGGCCGTAGCGGAGTCGTCGCAGGTGCCGAGCGCAAGGTGGGGGATACGTTGCCGTTCCCTGCCGCTTCGATTCTTTGACCCTGAACCGGCGGCAAGGGCTCGTAGTCTCGATACGGCTGGATAATCGGTGGCGCTCCCGCGGGATGTCCGAAAGTATGTGGACCTGGTTCCAGCATGTTGCCTACCCAGTACTTTGGCCGCGGGTTGTGGATCGGGCAATACGGATCATTACAGGGCGGTACATAGGGGGAGTGGCCAGCGATGGGAATCCGATCCAGAGTCTCGTTGACGACCTCGGCGGCGACCTGTTCTCGCAGAAGACCCTTGTAATCAGCGTCGACGATTTCCGTATGGATAAAGGTGACCAGTTCACTTTCCTCGATGGAAGTGCGATGAGACCGGAAAAGCCCACCGATGTATTTCAGGTTCATCAGTCCCGGAATGCCCGAGACGGTCTCAAGTTGATTCTGCCGTCGCAAGCCCCCGAGGACCAATGTGTCGCCCGTCTGAACTTTTACCCATTGGGTTAGCGAGCGCCGGTCAATGATGGGCTGTCCAGCCTGAAATCCCGTCAACACGCTGAATTCCGGTGCCACATTCAACAGAATGAGCCCGTCGTCGCCGATCCAAGGCGTGACAATCAGGGTTACTCCTGCTTCTCGAAACGTCGTGGTCCCGATATTGCCCCCCTGGTCGGTCTGCGTCAATTGCTGGACCGGGATTTCGCTGATGATCTTCGTCTGGGACTCTTTACGGTCGTAACACAAGACCGACGGATTCGCCAGCAACCGCGCGCCATCGGTTTGGTCCAATGCCATGAACACTGCCGACAGATCAAAGTGTCGGCTGAGGTGAGTCAGAGTAAGAACGCTACCAGCAATGTTGGGAGCCGCGGAGGTGATGAAGCTGCCAACTCCAGACGCCGTCGCGGTCGACGTACCAGTTGTTCCAGTCGTGGTGCTCGTTCCGGTCGTGGGAGTGGTTGGCGTCGTCGTTCCAGTGCTGGTGCTAGAACTACTAGACGAAGTACTGGAGGTACTGGACGAGGCACCGAGATCCATCGGGGACGAGTGCAAATCAAACACATCGCGCGCGATTCCGGATGAATTGATGCGTCCCTTACCGGCGTTGCGCCAATTGACGCCGAGCTGTTCGAGCGCGTCGACACGGATGTCATACATCAGAACGCTGATGCGAACTTGCTTTCTCGGGACATCGAGTTGCTTCACGAGTAGGCTGGCGGTACGTACTGCCGACTGGGTGCCAGTTACAACTAATTCATTCGTTTCAGCGATCGCGACGACATTGCCATCGGCGACTTGAGATTGGATCGCGTCGACAAGGCTATCGGCGAGAACGAATGTCGGCGAGAGGACCGTTGTGATCGTTTGCTCCACCGGCTGCACGTCGGGTGCGCCACTCGAGGCGCTCGGTCCGTCTGGGAATCCTGTGGTGGATGGCGCAGTCGGTTGTTGACGCTGTCGTTCGTCTGCTTGGGCCCGTTCCGCTACCTTGCGAGCTTGCTGGTCGAGATCCTGAATGTACTCGCGAACCGCCTGAATGTTTTCCGGATAGTCGACGACCATCATGGCTTTCGCAGACGGAACGGGAAACACTTTACCCTTGGGAGACATCAACTCCTGCAACGAAGTCTGCACCTCACCTGGAGTCACAAATTCCATCTGAATCAGCTCCCGTTTCTGATTCGGATCACCTCCTCCGATCTCTGTACTTGGCAAGATGACGAGTGCATTGCCTTGACGCCGGTAGCCGAAATTGTTTGGCGGCAGGATTGTGTCAAGAATCTCTTTCAGAGGCATATCGGTGAGATTTGCGGTGACTTGCACCCGCTGGAGGGCGTCATTGTCATACGAAATGTTTAAGCCAACCCACGTTTTTTGAATCGCCAGCATACAGTCCGCCAGGGTTGCTTCGCGTAGGGTGAGCGTTCCCCTCCTTTCAAGCTGCGCATCCAAGCTCGACGCGACGACCTGTTTCTTCTTATCCCCTTTGGCCTTTTTGTCCCCTTCGTTGGGATCTTGGTTCGCCACGGCGGAGTTTGGACTCACTTCAGCGGCTTTCGCCGGAGGTGCATCCTGTGCCGCGACGGCGCGAAGATTCAGCGGGAAATCGCCCAGGCAAGAGAGAGCACACAGCGCGGCAACGGTGAAACGCTGGCGCACCGGTCGGCGGTGCGTGCGAGCACCTGCAGGCCGTGAACGATTCGTGCTCATGTGTCCTCCCATGACACGCGATTCCCCATCCGTGGGTGAGCGGAGCTATCTAGCTAAGCCCCGACTTTGCCAGCCTTCTTGCGAGCGAGGTCGAATAAGGTGATTTCCAGTTCCAGTTGCGTCAAGTTCTCGTTCGCCTCTGACCGCTTCATGTAGACCTGCCTGGTATGGATAAACCGATCCATCTGGCTCACCCGTTCCAGGAACTTGTAAATGCTCCCCATCGGACCTTCGATGCGGAGTCTCACTTTCCACTGCTTTAGCACGAACGGTGTTTCTTTTCCTGGATCACCGACCTGCGGACCGCGTAGCGGTGAGTCGTTAGACATCCAATCCCGCTTTTCCGGTATCTCGTCGAAATTCATCTGCCGCATTTCACAGCCGCTTTCCCGGATCAGCTTCTGCAATTCTCCGTCTCGGAGGTGCTCGACGTCCTTCTCGGTAACCGCCTTTCGCTCCAATTCCTGCACTTCACGCTTCTTCTTGTCCAGCGTGCCGAGCAATTGGGGCAGGTTCGCCGCCGCACCGGAAGCCTCCTCCAACTTTTCGCGCGCGTCTGCCATGCGATTTCGAGCGGCACTGTATTCTTCGACTGCAGGGAGGCCGAACACGACTCCCATGACAAACGTAAGGATTATGACGAGCATTTTGCGCTTCGGATGCTCGATAATCACCCGAATAAGTCGCTCAACCATTTTTGGCTTTCCTTTCCTCTTGACCGTTAGGATCGGCAAACTTTGCCTTGAGCGTAAAACCGGTCGCGTTGTCCGTCGTGGGAAGCCTATCAGGCTGGGTCGATACAACGCCCGGACTCCGCAACAACGGCACCTTCTTCAGATTGGCCTCAAACTCGTATACCGCGTCCTTCGTCTCCGCCTTTCCGACGAGAGAGATCAGTCCGTCTTGCAAGATCCTGATGTCCTCAAGAAAGACTGCTGCCGGTTTGACCTTAACGATTTGTGCCAGCAGTTCATGGACCGGCGGAGAGGTCAACTCGCTGTCGAGCAGCTTCAGATACTTTGCACGACCGTTAAGACCTTCCAGTTCGAGCTTCATGGTCACAGCGCTGCCGGCTTCCGCCTCGATGGTCGCCACTTGGCCTTCGACCGACCCGGCCCACACATGCTCGACCAAAGCACCACCATAGATCACGGCGCCGAGCAACCCAGCCGCCGCGACGGGCCACAGGTGTTGGCGAATCAACGGCCAGATCGGCGCGCGGAGCCCGCTGCGGAATGCATCCATTAGGTCCGGGAAACCACGTGCGTCGGAAGGCAGGCTCAACCGCTCAGGTTCCACCAGCGCCGTACCCAACGGAGCCACGTAGATCGGATTCTCCAGCATCGAATCCGAGAAGCTCCATTCGGTGCAAGTTGTTGTTGGATTGATCACCTCCGCAGTGAGCCGCCGGGAACCCACAAACTGGGCACGCACTTGTTCCACGTCTTCGGGACTCCCCACCAGGTAGACGCGATTGAGCTGCCCGCTTGCGAAGCGAAAGAATCGGGAACAGTAGCGTTGAATTCGTTCCAGATGGTGCTCAACGATCTGGACAATTGTCTCTTTGCTGCCAACACCGCCGGGACGGTAATCGAATAGCAGTTGGCCGCGGTAGGAGATTCCCAAGTCAACGCCACGGTCGTTGGGGATGATGATGATCGCCGGTGCACCCGTGTCGCCTCCCATGCGACCGACAGCGCGGCACACCGCAACCATGGAATGCTCGATCAACTCGGGGAACAGGCCGGCGTCCTCGATCGCGCACACCAGGTTTTCGAGCGTGCTGCGGTTGGTGACCGTGAGCCAGGCCTGGCTGTTCTTGACATCCAGCCCGCGGATGGTCTGGCTAATCGCCTTCGCACCCGCGCCCAGAGATAGATAGTGGGCGCTGCGGTCGCGCAAACTGCGCAGTTCCGACAGCATCTTGTCGGTCTCACCGGCGATGACTCGCGTCACGCAAAAGTCACTGCTTAGAGCCACATGAACCGATCCGCCAGCCAGGTTCTCTTGCGCCACAATTGGCGCGAGAGCAGCCGTCAGTTCCTCAATCCCTCGGTCGTGGTTCAAGTTTGGCGCCTGATGCAACCACTGCGAGCGGTAGCCGCGCACAGCGCACGTCCCCTCAGGCGTCTTGTCGACGACGACGAGCGACAATTCGCTATGCGAAACTTCAATCGCGACCGTGCAAGATAGTTGCCGGCGTTTGACCTTCTTGGACTTCTTCGTAGCCATAACTTACCCCGTGTTCCACTTTTTCTCTCGACTTGCGCCCCAGTGGCTTCTCCCAATAACCATGGAGCAGTCCTCTGGTCCGAAAGTCCGCGGGCGAGCCCGCAGCCTCCCGCGAAGTAGCCGCCGCCGATCCCGCAATCTACTGGGATCAGCCCCCCATCTTGATCCGAATCTCCAGTCGCCTCGTAAAGGTTCCCGCCGTCCCCTGGCTCGTTACCATTCGCGTCCCATCGGCCAGGAGCGGACCGACGGTCGCCTGGTACACGTTACCGCTGCTCGCCGGAAACTGAGTCGCTGGAATGTTGAATCCCGTGATGTCGCTCATGTCGAAATCGGATTCGAGCGTCGATAATGCGTGCTGGATGCCGGCCTCGGCCAAGTACCTGGCCCGGTCGTAGTCGATCGTGTTCCGCAGCGCCGAGTACTGCAAAGTCTGGGTATCGAGGATGGTAATGACGATCATGCTCGTCACCGCCATCACGAACAAAGCGAGCATGAAGGCCATGCCTTTTCGGCGTCGTACTTTTTGTCGGAGTTGCGTTCGCATGGCGTCTCACCAGCTTCTGATCCAAGCCCAGGAAGTGACAACTCGAGTCCCGCTTACGTCGATCGGCAACTGGATCGTCGCGTCGATTCGGATGGCCTGCACGAGTGCGGCGTTGGTCGTCACCGTCGTTCCATTGGCTTGATATCCCGTGAATCGCAAGCCTGTAATGTCCGGCGCCAAGAGGCCGGAAGGAGTCGTGACACCGTAGTTGACGGCGTTCGTCGGCGCGTCGTGATCCCAGACGATGGTGGTGCCGTCTTGCATCAGCAGCGACAGTCGCCCGGAGTTGTCAGTAGTCGGGGTAATGGATACGACCGAGCTAGCCTGCCGGATCTGCCGCACGATGTGCCGCACGGTTGCGTGCCCGGCTTCGATGCGGGTGTAGTGCGCCGAATGCGCCTCCCAGGCCTGCCGGCCGGTTCGCATGACGACGCCGACGGTGGCGAGGATCATCGCCATCATGCTGCTGGCGATGACCAGCTCCAACATGCTCATTCCGCGTCGCGAACGGTTATGTGCCAGCCGCTTCATTGGAGTAGGCCACGTTTCGTGCAAGTTTGGATGCGAACACGGAACGCGGTTCTCCCACGTCCCAGGCATTGTCGTTGTCGAGATCATTCCAGACGGTTGTAGTGATGCTTAACAGCCGTGTCGAAATACCCTCCGGTGCATTGTCGGTTCGCACGACTGAGAATTTCAGATTCGGATATCCGTCGGCGGCGTAACTGCCCGCGTTGGTCGTCGTATTCCACGAGTTTCCGGCCGGGATCGCTCCCCACTGTCCGGCGCTGAGCAACAAGAACTCTTCGAGACGGCCCGTCGCCAGCGTCGCCATCAAGTTGGCCGTTTCCGTTTCCCGGCCGACACGCAAGGAATCACGCATGATCCGCAAGGCAGGCACGAGCGTGATCGCAATGATCGTCGTCGCGCCGACCAGCTCCAACAACGTTTGTCCGCTTCGACCGAAACGTCGTCGCATCCTAGGCATGGATTCCCTCGGTGTCGCATCGAACAACGGAGCGGTGGCTGCACGGCAACAACGTCGCGCATCCCTATTCAAACTTAGGTCACAAAAGCGTTAGAGGGGCGGCAACGACCGGAGGCGCGTAGAGTTACTGCGATAATCACGTGGCCGTGTTGCTCTGCAACACGAAGGCCGAAGTACGCGAGACGTGACTCCCAGGAGGGTCTATACCCCAGAAAACTTGCTTTACCCGGTCTGCGTAACCCGAATCGTACCGGTAATCGGGATCACATCGACGCGCCACGTTCGCGCCTGACCAACGATGTTGATCCAGTAACTCGCTAGCGCGCCCCCTTCGAAGTTGTACTGCATCGTGTTGCTCGACACGGTCACGGCAACGTCCGGAGAGAGAGTCCTCGGACCGTCTACGAGCGTAGGGACTCCGGACACGTTCCGCATGATGCGATAACTGCTGATCCGCCCCCCCGCGGCCTCGAATTCAACGAAATGGTCGTCGCCGGTGTTGATCGATGCTCGTTGACAACCGAGCAATGCCAGCGACAGTTCTCGCGCCGTGCCTTGCGCGCCAAATTCGGCGAAGATCGACCGGCCATATCGCATGGCCACAGTCGAGGCAAAGATGCCAATTAACGTAACAACGACGAGGAGTTCCAGTAACGAAACGCCTCGTCGTTGCTTGTCGTATCGCCGCATGGTCACTGCCGCCGATCGAATTCAGTTCTCCCAGCGAGTCGCGAACGGCTCTCCGAGAAACCGCTTATTGAACACGGCGTGTGGTCGCGTTCAGCTGATAGGCCGAACCGTCCACTGGATTCGCCGGGATGCCTTGCGGGAAGTAATTTGAATCGGCGCCGATATCGCTCAGGTTATTCGCCGGCCACGTTCCCTTTTCAAAGTACCAACGCTCAACGGCAGAGTTGATTTCTGACTTGTTCTGCGAGTTAGCGTTAGCCTTGGCCGTCCCGGCTGACACCGTGATGCGTGGAATCACCACGACCGCGATAATGCCCAGGATCGTGACGACCGCCAGCAATTCGAGCAGCGAAAAGCCGAACCGTCGGGTCTTGCGAGACACATTCTTGCGAACTTTCATGCCATTCCCCTTATTCCAAATTTATGCGAGCGAACGGCCTCTCCGGATCGTTGCATGCTCGTCCAACGCGCCGTTCTATCGTCGGAGCAGTGACTCTGTAAGAAACATAGCTCACAACCGGAAGAGTTGAAAAAAATTATCTTCACGGCGCAAACTGGCATCGGACAAGTAGAAACGACTAGGACTCGACTACTCGTCGGCGTCGTCCGCCGGAATCCAGTCGTGAAAGGTAAACCCTTCGCCCGACACCGGAATCGCCTCGTCGCCCACGACGCGCGGCGGAATTTCCTCTACAAGCCGGCGAATCACCCGATCCGAACCAATACCGTTAGACCGGGCATTCTGATTGGTCACGATGCGATGCCGCAGGACCGGAAAGCACATTGCGCGCACATCGTCATGGGACGCGGTCGACCGACCAAGCAGGGTGGCTCGCGCCTTGGCTGCCAGGACCAAGAAATGTGCGGCGCGTGGGCCCGCTCCTTGCAACACCCACTCGTAGACGAAATCAGGATTCTCTCCTTCGTGGACGCGCGTCGCCCGTGCCAGCCGGACCGCGTAATGAACGACGCTGGGCGGCGCTTCAATCCGTGGCACTAGCGTTCTCCACGCGTTCAATTGGTCAGCGGTGACGACTAACCGAACTGGTTCCAGCACCGGACCGCTTCGCACCGCA
>CAZFLF010000066.1:0-13135 GCA_964519825.1 uncultured Pirellulaceae bacterium
GGTTCACAGCGCGCTTACGCGAACTGGCCGCTGCCGGTTTGCGCGTCGAAACCACACGGTCGCAGATTCCAACCAACTTCCTGCTGGCGTACCAGGGGGGTAACGACCGCGAGATTGCTGTTGATTTAGGCCGTATCTATCAAGGCTGCGACCAGTGCCAGAACGCCCGGAAGGCTCCTACGAGACGGCGCGGGGATGGACGGCTGCGAATTGGTTTTCTCTCGGCTTTTTTTCACGATCACACGATTGGACGGCTCAACCTGGGAACGGTGCGGCATCTGTCTCGCGCCCAGTTCGAAGTCATCGTGCTATCCGCTGGGACGAGTCACGACGAGTTGGCATTCGCGTTCGAACAGGCCGCTGATCACTTTGTTACAATTCCGCGAAATGTCGAGCTCGCACGACAGGTCATCGCTGAACAAGATCTCGATGTGCTGATTTTTGCGGATGTCGGCATGGATGCGATCACCTCGACGTTGGTCTATTCCCGAATGGCGCCGGTGCAATGCGTGACGTGGGGACACCCAGACACGACCGGCAGCCCGGCCATCGACTACTTCCTTTCCAGTGCGTTAATAGAAACTGCCGACGCGGAATCCCATTACACCGAACGCCTGGTCCGACTGCCGCTCGTCGGCGTGTACTATCATCGGCCCATACGGACGGGCGAACTGCGTTCACATGCGTACTTTGGCTTGAGCGACCGCCAACACCTCTATGCCTGTCCGCAGACGCTCTACAAGCTCCACCCCGACTTTGACGCTGTACTGGCCGGGATTCTTGCGGCGGACCCCGACGCTGAAATCGTTCTGTTGGAAGGCCGCGTCCGGAATTGGACCGACCGGCTGTGCCGCCGTTTTGAGCGAACTCTTCCTGAGGCCGGGCGTCGTGTGCGATTCCTACCCGCACAGCAGTACAACGATTTCCTCTCGCTGCTTGCGATCTCCGATGTGGTCCTCGATCCGCTGCATTTCGGCGGCGGCAATTCGAGCTACGAAGCTTTAGCAATGGGTGCGCCAGTCGTCACGCTTCCGAGTCCATTCCTGCGCGGTCGGATTACCTTCGCGCTCTATACAAAAATGGACTTCACGGATTTGATCGTCCATTCCCCGGAGCAGTACGTAGCGACCGCGGTACGGCTCGCGACCGATCCCGACTTCAACCGGTATGTTCGTCGCCGAATTGCCGAAACAAGTTCGGTCTTGTTCGACGATCGGGAAGAAGTCCGCGGTCTGGAACAGTTTCTCGGGTCTTTGACCGCAAGTGGCGGGCTATTTCAGGAAAACATGGCTCCGTAGAATGCAACAGTAGGATGGGCACCTTGCCCGTCTCTTCGAATTGATGGGCAAGGTGCCCGTCCTACGGCCGATTAGTTCGTTCCCGCCCCCTAAGCCACAAATCAAACATGTCGGACTTCACGACCGTAGCCAAGATCGGCGATATTCCCGAGGGACAAGGTCGTTCGTATGCCGTCGGCGATTGGATGGTTGCGGTGTTCAACATCGGGGGTCAATTCCAGGCAATTAACGACCTCTGCCCACACATGGGCGCTTCGCTGGCCGCAGGCTATGTGCAAGACGGCATTGTGACATGTCCATGGCACGCCTGGCGTTTCAAGACTTGCGATGGCACCTGGTGCGATAACCCGCGCATCAAGATCGAGAGCTTCGAGGTTCGAGTCGAGGGGGACGACATTCAGGTTCGTGTACCCGAACGCCAGCGGCGGCAGCCAGCGTAAGGTTCGGCAGGTTAATAATCGTCTCAACGTACCGCCACGCGAGACGCTTCGGCCCCAAAATGAAGAAGCCTATTTGACTAACTTCATGGTGAGCGTACTGGTGCTCTTCACGCGAATCGGCATCTCACGGTAGAGACGTTCCGTGACGAGTTGCTGTGCGAGTTCGCTACTGACGAATCGTCCGGCTGTCGAGTCAAACCACAGCGTCCCAGTCTGCCCCCCTTCGTTGAGTTTCGTCGCCGAGGACTTTTCGGTGGCCGGTCCCAAAGTAAAGGTTGTTTCAACCGAAAGTTTGTCCAGCTTTACGCCACCCGGCTCTGCGACTCCGGCATAAGTGAATTGGCTGCGCTGGAGGATCGATCCGAATGCGACCGGACTCTCCTGGTTCGCCTCCCACTTTGCTCCGTCCGCCAACGGGCTCTCCGGCAAGACAACCACAGCTTGACGCAGCATTCGCGACATCCCCTCCGGCGTCAGCATATTACTGACAGCCTGGTTGGCCGGATTGTTGGCCGCCGGACCGAGAGCCTGTTTCAACTGCTCGGAGGGTTCGACGGAGGTGATCTCACCGCGATTCGTCATCTGTATCCGGCACGAAGCGCCGATGAGTTTGCCGATTCGTTCCGCGATTTCGCGAGCTGGTCCGATAGCCGGGTTCTTGGCGGCCGAGTCATACGTAATCGGATCGAGCTTGTCGGTTTTCATCGTGATGCTGAATCGATCGATCGTCTGCGTGATGACCGCCACGTTCTGAGTATCCACCGATTCAATCTTCCACGTCACGGTCATCGCGGAATCGAGGGCGACGAGCATCCGGTGTCCCGCGCCAGCTGTTTCCGTTTGCGTACCTTGTGTGAACTGATAACTGAGCGATTCACCGGCGGCCAACTTCCACCGCAGCAGCTGATCGGCGTAAGCGGATCCGCTATCAATCATGAGCAGCGCACAAACCGCCACTTGCCAAAAAAGCATTCGCGGGAGCACTGATCGGGGCTTCGTCCAAACAACCATGAATGGTCCATCCTTGTCTGATGGGCATCGACGAATGACCGGGCTGGAGTGGGCCAAGTCAGGCTGGCGATGATCGACTTACCAAATGTGTGTCTCGCCCGGCCGCAACACGACGGGCGTGGTCTTTGTTTCCTGGCGCACGCGAGTCGCCCATTGCTCGGCGTCCTGAGCAATTGGCGGCCACGTGTTGAAATGCGACGGAACTACTTGCTTCGGCCGAATCAACTTGACTGCTTCCAGCGCGTCATCGGGTCCCATCGTGAACAGGTCGCCGATCGGCAGCACCGCGAGATCGACCCCCCGCGTGCCAATGCGCTGCATATCGCCGAACAATCCGGTATCGCACGCAAAGTATACGGTTGCGGAGGGAGTTTGGATCAGAAAGCCGCTGGGATTGCCGCCGTACGAGCCGTCAGGTAACTGCGAGCTATGAAAGGCCAGCGTCAATTGCACGCGTCCAAACGGCAGTTTGACACCGCCTCCCAGATTCATTCCGACCGTGTTCTTCACGCCGTGTTTGCCCGCCAGCCATGTAGTAATTTCGTAGTTCGACAAGACCGTCGCCCCACATCGGTTGGCAATCGCGGCGGCATCGGCGACGTGATCGAAATGGCCGTGGGAGACCAGGATGTAGTCGGCATCCACCTGCGCCGCCTTGCGGGGCGCCGACGGCGAGTCGTCCAAGAACGGATCGATCAGGAGTCTGGCCCCGTTGACCTTGAGAAGCCAGCAAGCGTGACCAAGCCACGTCAGCTCGGAATGGGGTTGTGAAGGCATGGAATTCATCAATGAAATGACCAAGTCCCAATGACCAATGACCAATGACCAATGACTATTGTTTCATTTCCCGCAATTTCTGCATCATGTTCTTTTTATAACCTTCGACGCCGGGTTGGCCGTAGGGGTTGATACCGATCAATCGACCTTCGACGACCGTGGCGATCATCATCATTTGTAAGAGTTGCCCGAGCGTGGCTTCGCGCAGCTGGGGTAAGTGGATGTCGGCGGTGGGACGGCTGTCGTCGCGGTAGGACTGGTTCGTGCCGGCAATTGCTGCAGTCATGATTTCCGGGAGCGTCCGGTCCGCAAATTCGTTCAGGTTGTCCTGGTCCCAATCGCTCCGTCCGACCGCCAGCGGGTCACAGCGCCAGTGGTCGACGATGACGTTCGTAATCAGCTTATCGCGGCGTCCTTCCTGATGCTGCTGAGCCCGCGAATGGAGATCGCGCGTGTTGACGGTCGTAATCGGCGTCGCGCCTCGTTCTTGCTTGCCGAGACTCTCCGCGAGCAACTGGTCGTACCACCAACCAAACGTTTCGAGCGCTTTGGCCCATACTGACAAGACGCGAATGGTCGCGTGTTTTTGGGTTTCGAGTAAGTGGCACACGCCGACAAAATTTAGCACGGCGTTTTCTTCCGGCGGCGCGGTGCGAAAATGGTCGTTCATCTGGATCGCGCCTTCGAGCAACTCGACGACGTTGATTCCCAGCAGCACGGCTGGCAAGATGCCGACGGCGGATAACACGGAGAACCTCCCGCCCACTCCGTCCGGCACTTCAAACACTTCCGGACAGCCGATTTTCGCGGACAGTTCGGCCAGTCGCCCGGATTTCCCGGTCACCGGAATGACGAGTTCACGAAGCTGTTGGGGGTCGCCGCCACAGGACGATCGTAGGGCAGCCAGATATTGTCGGAACGCGACCGCGGTTTCCATCGTACCGCCACTCTTGCTGATGACGACAATGGCCCAGCGTTCGTCAACGGTCTTGGCGGGCCTGCCGGACCCGAGCAACTTGAGTAATCCTTGCGAAGCATCGTTGTCGACGTTGTTCCCCTCAAAGTACATGCGCGGTCGACTGCCGCGATCCCCGCGACTCAGTTCATTGAAGTACGGATCGCAGCACGCATCCATGAGCGCTTTGGCGCCCATGTAGGACCCGCCGATGCCGAGTACAACGATCCGATCGACTTTCTCGCGCAGCTGGTGGACGACCTTCAAAATGCGGCCCAACTCGCTACTGTGACGATGCTGTTTGTAAGTGCCGAGCATGCGCTCAGGCAGTTCGAAGAAACCGTGGTCGAGCGGATTCTTGTCCGCCGGAACCGGTCCACGGCTGTCGTACAGGCGCTGATCGACTTCGAGTATTTCCCGCCGGGCAGCTTCCAACCGAGGGTATAGGGCGAGAAGTTGGTCGCGCGAGATGCCCGTGCCGTCGAGGAAGGCACCGGCCGGATCATAAGTGATCTGCGGATAGCTGGTGGTGGCCATGATTGCAAGTGAGGAAGGGGGTCCGAGGAAGAAACGCCAGCGTGACGCACAATGAGGACGAAGATAACGAACCTACGAGCGACCGGGAATGAGACACACCAGTTGTCGGCTGTTAAATGCCTGGCTGTCTTGGCAGGCTGGAAACTGAGACCATAATCTACGCACTTCATTCTCCAGTTCAGCACATCGCGATCGGAAATGAAGTACCGGCTTAATCATCCATGTGGTCGTCACGGCTCTTTTGGCAATTCTTGCTGGCTTTTGGCCTACCGAATATCGCGTTGGCAACGGCGCTGGCTCTGCTCGCATCGCGTGTCACGCCAGCCACGCCCGGGTCGGGTTCCAGTCCATCCATTTGGTGGATTGCCATTGTGTGGGGGGCGATCATTGTGCCGATCAGCTTTTGGATCGCGCGCCGCGTGACGCGCATCATGAACCAAATTAATGCCTCGGCGCAGGCGATCGAGCGCGGCGATTTTTCTCAGCGGGTTCACGCGCTGAGCGGCGACGAACTGGGGGCCACGGCAGCCGCGTTTAACGCCATGCGTGAGGAACTGGGACGGCGAGTCGCGCAACTGCAGGAGAATCGCGACCGCATGGCAACCGTGCTGAGCGGCATGGTCGAAGGCGTGCTTGCGGTCGATCCACAACAGCGGGTACTGCTGGCCAACGAAGCGTGCCGCAAGCTGCTCGGAATTTCGACCCGGGAGGTTGTCGGCCGCCCATTGCTCGAAGTCGTCCGCAATCTCGACGTACAACAGACGGTGATCGCAGTTCTGAAGGGAGGAGAGTCGTCATCGAGCGAACTGCCTGTGACGGGCGTGTCACGCCGAGTCATGCGCGTGCTGGCTACGCGTCTTCCCGGCGAACCGTGCCCCGGTGTAGTAGTCGTGCTGCACGACGTGACGGAATTGCGGCGGTTGGAAAACCTGCGACGCGATTTCGTGGCCAATGTCTCGCATGAACTGAAGACGCCACTCTCGTCGATCAAGGCGTACGCCGAGACGCTACGGCTCGGCGCCATCCACGATCAGGAACACAACGTCGGTTTCGTCGAGCGAATCGAGGAACAGGCCACGCGCCTCCATCAGCTGATTCTCGACTTACTCCATCTGGCGCGTGTGGAAACAGGCACCGAGGCATTCGAGTTTAGCGCCGTATCAACGCGCGACATCTGTGATGCCTGCCTCCTTCAACACGCCGACGGAGCCGCGGCGGCTGGAGTCACGTTGAGCGTGGAAGACCAATCGGACAATGCGTTGGTCTGGGCCGATGCCGATGGCGTGCGCATGATCGCCGACAATCTGGTCACCAATGCCATTAAGTTCACACCGCCGGGTGGGAGCGTTACGATGCGTTTGAAGCGCGAGTCGGACAGCGCCGTGTTCGAAGTCGAAGACTCCGGGATCGGCATCGCCCAGCACGATCAAGAGCGGGTCTTTGAGCGCTTCTATCGCATCGACAAAGCACGATCACGCGAATTGGGCGGAACGGGGCTGGGGCTCGCAATCGTGAAACATTTGACCCAGGCGTTCGGTGGCGAGGTCGGCTTGACCAGTGAGCTGGGCCGCGGGAGCACGTTTCGAGTCCGCCTGCCGCTGGCACCCGGAGTCGTTTAACCGAGCCAATTCACCAGGCCGTCCAACCGCCGTCGACAATCAGATTCTGGCCGGTCACATAGCTGCTCGCGTCACTGGCGAGAAAGACGATCGCTCCTTTCAGCTCGTGCGGCCTCCCCATCCGTTGCATCGGCAGTTTCCCGCACAAGCGTTCGACCATTGCGGCAGGGGCCGTGGCGGTGGGAAACGGTCCGGGACTCAGGCAATTGACCCGCACTTGGTCCTTGGCCCAATACGCGGCCAGATGGCGAGTCATATGCACGATGCCCCCCTTGAGGGCGTGATAGGCAACAGGGCTGGCGAAACAGACCCCCTCGTAGGCATCGGGATACGAAGCGACCACGCCATACATCGATCCGAGCAGGATAATGCTCGCGCGCGTCTGGCGATCCACGGCATGCTGACGCGCGAGTCGCGCCAGCTCGAAGTATCCAGTTGCGTTAGCCAGATGTCGGCTGAATTGTTCGGGCGTGACGGTGGTCCAGTCGTTCGCTAGCGCCTCGTGGCCGTTGTTCACGACCACATCAATTCGTCCGGCGAGTTCGACTGCACGGGCGAATCGCCCCGGAAGCTCGTCGGTCTGCATGTGATCCAAGGCCAGGCCCCAATGGTGCGCGTTCTGCACGCGTGGCAATTGTGCCGCAGCGGCTTCCGCTTTCGCGGCATCGCGACTGGTGAGTACCACCGACGCCCCGACCTCGGCGAGCGCTCGCGACAGCGCCGAACCCAGGTGGCCTGAACCACCGGTAATCAGCGCCACCCGGCCCGTCAGGTCAAACAACTCATGAACTGTCGGCTCGCGTGTTTGCATTTTTGTGACCGGTGATTCCGCCATGGAATGGCCCTATGACCTGGGTGTTGAGAAAAGTGTGGTGCGCCGCTCCGCGGCGCAGTTCACGAGAATATACCGACTACCGTTGCCGATATCCTGGCCCGGTGAGTTGAACCGCGATTGGGAAACGAAACGGCCCGGGTCACTGATCGAAGTCCAGGCAGCAACCGGCTTTAAGGAGTGAGCTATGTTTGTGATGGGCTGCGCGCCGGACTGAGTGTTGCCGGGACTACACTGAATATACTGCAACGGCCATGAACGAGACGTTTTCGGCTGAAAAGCGCTTCACACAATGACAAAAAGCCTCGTCAAATTGCTGAAGTTTGCCGTACCGATCGCAGTGATTGGCTGGCTGCTGACGACGATTGATCCAGCCCAGGTAGCGGAGCTGCGCAATCGTCCCAAGCAGTGGGGCCTACTCGCGGCGGGCTGCGGCTTGGCGTTCGGCGCGGTCAGTTTGTCATTCGTGCGTTGGTATCTGTTGGTTCGAGTCGCGGCCTTGAATCTCACCATCCGCGACGCGTTTCGGCTGAGCTTCATCGGTTACCTGGCGAACTTTATCTCGGCTGGGAACGTCGGCGGCGATGTGTTTAAAGCGGTCTTCGTCGCTCGCGAGCAACCGCAACGCCGTGCGGCAGCGGTCGCGACGGTATTGGTTGACCGCATGATCGGTCTGTACGCACTCTTGTTGGTCGCCAGCCTGACCTTGCTGGTGGGAAATGTGACGTCGATGACAGCCGCGCTTTGGACGATTTCGCAGCTGACTTACGGCGCCACGGCGCTGGGAGGTATCGGTGTCATGCTGGTGCTGATTCCCGGTTTCACCAACGGCCGATGCACGCGATGGATCAGCTTACTTCCCAAGGTCGGTCCTCTGTCCGAACGGATGATTGCGGCGGTTCGAATGTATCGCGACCGGCGTGGCGTCATGGCCGCAATCCTAGTGCTCAGCATGTTGGTTCACGCACTGCTCGCCATTTCCATTTACCTCTTGGCAAGCGGACTGTTCGGCGCCGCACCTTCGCTTGTCGACCACCTGATTATCGTGCCACTCAGTTGCGTCGCCGGGGCGGTTCCGCTGACTCCAGCCGGGCTCGGTTCGTTTGAAATTGCAATGGATGAACTCTATCGCATTGTGCCGGCCGCAGGTTCAGGACTCGTATCCGGAGTGCTGATCGCGCTCGCCTATCGACTCGCCACCATTTTCATCGCCGCGATAGGAGTGGTTTTTTTCTGGACTTGCCCTCGCATGGATCCCGTGAACGATGGGAACGCGAGCGAGACTTCACTACTCGGTAACTCCGCCGTGCAGGAGGAACGCTGTACTTGCTAGGGCACAAGTCTCGGAGAGACTTGGCCACGTGGTCGCGTCTCTCCGAGACGCGCACCTCAGCATATCGAACGGTCTCAGGGTATCCTTGACTCCGCGGCGACGAAGACTTCACCGCCATCTTTGACCAGACCTGGCGCTGTGTTCTCCAACAGTTCGCAACGGATGAGCTCTGCTTTGCAATGTCCTTCGGTCCGCACTTGTGCCGCACCGTTGTCGCCAACCAGGCAATCGAAAGCTTGAATTCGGCACGCGCCGCCGATCGAGATCCCACTGCGCCCATTGCCGCGGCAGGTCAGTCCCATCAGCTTGCAGTTGAAGACACTGTCGTGGGCATTGACGCCGTCCAGTTGGAATCCCTGCACGATCAGGTCGCGAATGACGACATGCCGCACTTCGTAAAGCGTGATGCCGACTGTCAGGTGGGCGCAGGACAGGACATAGTCGCCCGGCAACTTGTTGGGTTGAGTGCGGAAGTAGACGTACCGCTCGTACAAACACCATTCGAGCGGCTCCAACGGAGGCAATCCCTGGGCGCGATCAACTGCCCGACGCGTGGCCGGCTTTTCTCCCAAATACAGCACCTGAAAGCTCGTACGTGACGGACGAAAGCGATAGACATCGCCGCGCACATGCTCCCACGCGCTGACCGAGACGGACCGGCCACCGTCGAGAACCGCGCCGTTTCCAATCAGCTCGAACGGCTGCTGCGGCGTGCCACTGTGGTTCGCCGCCTGAATGGTGATACTTTCGCGATACGGCTGGTCGGTCTTGGCGATGATCAAGCGATCGCCGCTGCGTACCAGTTCCAAGGCTCGAACAATCGTGCGACACGGACCTCCGACTTGTGCAACCACCCCGGCCGACGACCCATCGCGGCGGTCGTCGCCGGCGACGTTGTCAACGAAGATGTCGCGGGCAACGACCGTGGCAGTCGGGAACCACGCCCCCAAACACAGGAAAAAGGCTGTTAGCGCCGAACGAATCATGTAGACTCTGCGAGCTAATCGAGAGACTTGCGGACAAATGGGCGAACGCGGCGGGATTGTCCCGAACGCCCGTCCGCGCGTCAAGCAGAACTGAGGCATGCCAATCCATGAGCCGGACGCGTTTGAGCATCGAAGCCTGCACGCTGGAGCTAGTGCGAGGCAATATTGCGGAACAGACGGTTGACGCGATTGTAAATGCTGCCAACGCACGGCTGGCTGGTGGCGGGGGGGTGGATGGAGCAATCCATCACCGGGGCGGGCCCGCTATCCTGGAAGAGACCAGCCAACGTTATCCGGCCGGTTGTCCGACCGGCTCCGCGGTAATCTCCGGTGCCGGCAAGCTTTCCGCGAAGTACGTGATCCACGCTGTCGGTCCAGTGTGGAAAGATGGTGAGAGCGGCGAACCCGAACTCCTGGCCCGTGTTCATCGCCGTTGCCTGGACCTTGCGGCGGAGCACGAATGTCTTAGCATCGCCTTCCCCGCAATCAGTACCGGCGCCTACGGGTATCCGATCGAGCAGGCTGCGGAAGTCGCGCTCAGTACAACCATCACCTTCTTGAAACAGCAGCACCTTCCGAGCTTGGTAAGGTTTGTGCTATTCGGGGAGGACGCGCACCACTCGTTCGAGCGAATATTAACCAAGCTATCGCGATACTGCGGCGACGATGCCGAGAACCCACGCTGACGGCTTCGAACGACAACGGCTGATGGGGCGGCAATCAGATCGGATGATCACCTACCGGCAACGGCGCGGCGAGCTGCACCATTTGCTCCGCAGTCGCCGCCGGTTCCGATTGCTCGTCCTGCGGAATGCGACGGCATTCGATCAGACTGCGGAACCAGGTGTCTTGGCGCCGAGCGAACTGGCGCGTGCGCGTCTTGACCAACTCAATCGTGGCCGGCAAGTCGCAACCGCCATGAAGATGCTCGACCACTTCACGGTAACCGACGGCCTGCAACGCGGTGCGGCTGAGCTGGCCATTTCGTTCCAGCAAGTCTCGCACTTCGTCGACCAGTCCTTTCGCGAACATCCCATCGACTCGCGCGTCGATGCGCTGGTGTAAGTTGGCTCGCGACCAAGAGAGAACAAAAACGCGACAGCGTTCGGCAGGTGTACCCTCCTCGAATTGCGTCTGCTGGTGGCTGATCGGTTCGCCGGTTTGGCGAAAGACTTCCAGCGCCCGAATGATCCGTCGCTTGTCATGCGGATGCAACCGCGCCGCGGAAAGCGGGTCGACCAGTTCCAGCCGCTTGTGCAGCGCCTCGAGTCCGTGCCGAGTCAAATCCTCCTCAATCTGTCGACGAAACTCCCAATCGGCCGGAGGGCCTGGATAGAGCCCGCGGAGCAGCGACTTCAGATACAGCGGGGTACCGCCAATAAACAGCACGTGGCGGTTACGGGCGCGAAGATCGGCAATCACGCGATGCGCAGCGCTGACGTACTCGGACAGGGAAAAATCGGTATGCGCGTCGACCAGGTCAAGTAAGTGATGAACGACCCGGCGACGGTCGGCGGCGGACGGTTTCGCGGTACCAACGTCCATGCCGCGATAAATGGCCATGGAGTCGAGCGAGATGATCTCCGCCCCCAACCGCTCGGCCAACTCGATTCCGACCCGTGATTTACCGCTGGCGGTAGGTCCGGTCAGAAACCAGGCGTCGCGAACTGGGGGAAACGTGCCGGGAATCGTCATATCGATCGGGGGATGTTTGGGGAGTAGGTTGGCTGGGCCGCAGCCAAATTTGGATACCCATTTGCCATCGGGCTGCTTCCGTTGGTCGCTCGTTTTCGCGTGGGATGACACAACGGCCGCGACAACCGTGTCGACTACGGCCGCACCGGCGGCATACCGCTTGTAACGACCGTCGATTATGCTGCCAAATAACAGGTTGCCTTACTTGGCGACCCTATTGTATTTCAAGTGTTTGAATTTGGACTGCTAACTTCGCAAGGTCCCGCATGGATGACACGTCGTCGGTCTTTCAGCGGCTGATGGAAGTCATTGAAGATCGTAAACAAAACCCGCCGGCTAAATCGTATACCACGACGCTGTTCCAAGGAGGGGTCGAGCGCATCGGGTGCAAAGTCATGGAAGAGGCGGCCGAGTTGGTTCGGGCGGCGAGCAAGTCCGAGGAATCCGACGAGGCCCGCGGACATCTGGTCCACGAAGCTGCCGACCTGCTGTATCACTTGTTCGTGATGCTAGGTTATCGAAACGTGCCGCTGAAAGATGTGGAAGCCGAACTGGCTCGGCGGTTCGGTATTTCCGGTTTAGACGAAAAGGCGTCGCGAAAATAGGTCAGGCGCCGCCGCCGTCATCGCAGCGCAACACAGGGTCAAAATCATGAAAAGTATTCGGATCGGTCTGCCGAGCAAGGGTCGGTTGGCCGAACAGACCACCGAGTTGCTTTCGCAAGCCGGATTGAGTTTTCGCCGGCAAGAACGCAGCCTGTTCGCCCGGGTCAGCGAAATGCCGGTCGAGCTAACGTTTCTGCGCGCTGACGATATTCCCGTGCTGTGCGCCGAAGGAGCCATTGACTTGGGAATTACCGGCAGCGACCTGATCGCAGAAGCAGGTGCCGACCTGACGACGCGACTGTCACTCGGAATCGGCAAGTGCCGTTTATCGGTCTGTTTGTCCGAGGATTCTCGAGCACATTCTCCGCAGGAACTGCATGGCAAACGGGTCGCAACCAGCTTTCCACGCATCACGGAACGATTCTTCGCTGCCAATTACGCTCAAGTGCATCTTGTTCCTCTATCGGGTTCCGTCGAGATCATGGTGTCCTTGGGTGTCGCTGACGCGATCGTGGATCTGGTCGAGACGGGCTCGACTCTGGCAGCCAACCGGTTGCGGGTCTTGACCGACATTGGCCTCTACGAAACGGTTTTGGTCCAAAACCAGCAGCGTCGCTATCCCGACATCGCCGACCGCGTCGTCCGACGGCTGCAAGGAGTCGTCGTCGCCCGCACCTACTCGCTGCTGGAATACAACATCCCCAAGGGCAAACTAAGCGAGGCCGAGCAGATCACTCCGGGTTACAACTCGCCGACCATCAGCGCGCTCGAAGACTCAGAGTGGTGCGCCGTCCAAGTCATGGTCAAACGCAAGGAGGTCATCGACGTCATGGATAAACTCGAGGCCCTCGGCGCGAAAGCGATCCTGGAAACTCAGATCATCAATTGCCGACTCTAGAGGAGTGAGCAGAGGTCAGAGGTCAGAAAGTCCTAAAACCGATCTCCACCTGTCACTCCAGAAACTCTCATCTGACCTCTGATTATTTATTCTCCCTGACCTCTGACCTCTGATCCCTGACCTCTGACCTCTGATCGCTGACCTCAGAA
>CAZFLF010000067.1:0-12871 GCA_964519825.1 uncultured Pirellulaceae bacterium
AAGGCGCGGTGGTTTACTACCTCTTCTTCGCGTCGCAAAACAAAACTGGTGAGAAGATCGTCAAGGCTATTTTCGACAAGTACCGAGGAAGGATGTAGCAATGGCCGATCATTCTGCAATCGAGTGGACCGAGGCGACATGGAATCCGGTGACGGGCTGCACGAAGATTAGCCCCGGCTGCCAGCATTGTTACGCCGAACGGCTCGCGCTTCGGCTACAGGCGATGGGAAACGACAACTATCGCGATGGCTTTCGGCTCACGCTGCAACCCCACATGCTTGAAAGGCCGCTGCAATGGAAGCGACCGCGACGTATCTTCGTAAACTCAATGAGCGATCTGTTTCACAAGGATGTCCCACTCGATTATATCCAGCAAGTGTTCGACGTGATGCGGCGTGCTTCCTGGCACCAATTCCAGGTGCTAACCAAACGCGCCCAGCGGCTCGAACTCCTCGCCGGGGAAATCGACTGGCCGACGAACGTGTGGATGGGAGTGAGCGTTGAGAGCGAGCCATACACTGTCCGCCGAACCTGGGACGACATTCCGCGATCTGACTCGGCCACCACCAGTTTAAGCGGTGCTGGATAGCCGTCGAATGGAGCTCAACTCCGGTTAAGTCGTCAAACTCTTTTTTCGCCCGAACCCGATCCTTCGGCTTGACCCTGCGTGGATCAGTCGCCCGACTCGGGCTTCACCAGCGGGATTGTGCAGTTGATCATCAGCCAGGATAAGGCACACAGCACGTAACTCACGGCGGTCGTGATGAAGACGACCCGCCAGCCGTAATGCTCGGCCAACAGGCCAAAGATAATTGGAGCAGCAATCGAGCCGATACCGGCGACTGCGTTGTTGAATGCGTAAACCGACGCAGTCGCGTGGCCGCCAATATCGGTCACGACGCCCCAGGTGGTTGTGAGACTCCAATCGCCGAACAGCTTTACGAAAAACAGCATCGCGCAGAACAAATACGGCTGGTCGTACCAAAGCAGCGCAACCAGCAACAGCATCGCGGCCAGCGCCTTGCCGGCACCGGCCACCCCGCTCCGAGACCAACGACGATTGCCCGTCCAGGAAATACACAGGTCATTCAGCAATCCGCCGACTACACCGGCAAGTGCGCCTCCCAGCAGCGGCAACGACGAGTAAATCCCCATTTCCTTGAACTCGAGCCGGTGTACTTCCCAGAGAAAAAGCGGAATCCAATTCGAGTAGATGTTGTCGGCAAACGTGCTGAGGACCGATTGCACATTCAGGGCGACCAGATTCACGAGTCCTCGGGGGGTGAGGCTGCGCAACATTTGTCCGACAGACATGGGTGGCGGAGAGGCCAGATTGCCAGCACCCGTTTCACTCGTACCTGCGATCAGCGCAGCCTCGGCCTGGTTGACTCGCGGATGCTCTCGCGGCACATTGCGAAAAGCAGCGAAGAAAACTGCCGCATGAGCGAGTCCCACCGCAACAAACAGATTCGTGGCAGTACGCCAGTCCATCTGGAATATTCCGAGGAGCAGATACCCGAATAGCAGATAAGCCGAGAGGCCGCCGAGGCGACCTGCCAACACTCCAACGAAGCCCTGCAACGTCGTGCGGATCGTCGGCGGAAACCACTGTCGCGAGATTCGGCTCAGTGCGGCGTACCCGGCCGATTGCCCTACGCCAAGCACCGCGCGGGCATACCACATCTGCGCGCTCGATCCGGCCCAAGCTTGCATACCCAGGCCGATGGATCCCACGACGATGAGCCCGGTCAGAACGAGTCGAACACCCCAAGCATCGGCGGCAATACCCAACGGCACCTGGAAAACCGTGTAGAAAATCGAAAACACGCTGTCGAGCAACCCGAGTTCGTCCTTGCCCAAATCCCATTGCTGGGCAATCTCCGGTTTGATCAGCGCGAATGTGTAGCGATGCAGGTACAGCAGCCACGAGGTTCCGCAAGCTAGCGTAAACACAGTCCAGCGAACGTTCGTTGGTCTTGGGGCGGGATCCGGCATGGGTTGCTCATACCGACAGGACGATGGTCTGTCTCAACAATCGATTGGCACTCGCACCACGGGCTCCGAATGTTGCGTGAGCACCGCGATTGTCGTTCAATATCGTCGCGGCTCGGCCGCATCCTATACCATGGACGGACTCCGGTGAGACATTTTCGATGTGAAATCGAATCGTTTAACCGCAAGCCGCAAGCGAGCGCTTTGAACAAAGATAGACTGCGCCCGAACGCGCTCGCCTGCGACTTGCGGTTAAACGATCCAACTGCTGAAAAAGACTCCCGACCCCTCCAGGAACATGCCGTGCCGCGAATCCTGATCGCCGAATTGAAGCAGGAAACGGCGACTTTCAATCCAACCCTGACTCGCTACGATGATTTTCAAGTTCATCGCGGGGACGATATTTTATCGGCCTATGCGGGTACCATGACGGAGTTGGCCGGTGCGATCGATGTCCTGCGCGCCGATGGGGCAATGGAAATTGTGCCGGCGCTGGCTGCCAGCGCGGTTTCTGGTGGACCAATCGAGCGGCACGATCTCGACCGGCTGCTTGGCGAGATGATCGAATCGGTCCAACAGACTCGCGATATTGACGCGGCTTATGTCTGCCTCCACGGCGCCATGGCTGGCGAAGACGAAGACGATCCCGAAGGCCGGCTGCTCGGCGCGTTTCGCGATCTGTTGCGCGACAAGCCGATGGTGGCGTCACTCGATCTCCACGCAGTACTCACCGATCAGATGCTTGCCTCGTCGGACATGCTGGTCCCTTACCACACGTACCCGCATATTGATCAATACGAGACGGGACAACGGGCCGCTCGCAACCTGATTCGGCTGCTCCAGCGGTCCGTGCGACCAACGACGGCGCGTGTTTCGTTGCCGATGCTCGTCCGCGGAGACGAGCTGATCACGGCTACCGGACGCTTTGGTGAAGCGATTCGCATGTGCCAGCAGATCGAGCAGTCTCCGGGCGGTTTGGCGGCTGGCGTGCTCATTGGGAATGCGTTCACGGATGTGCCGGCCTTACAGTCGTATGTGATTGTGACGACTGACGACGATCTGCCGCGAGCGCTGACGGAGGCGGAACGCATCGCCCATTTCATGTGGCGATATCGCGAAAAATTCCAGGCTCGTCTCACGTCGCTCGTTGATGCGATCCGGATGGCCGAAGAGAGTGACGGCTTGACCATTTTTTCGGACGGCGCCGATGCCACGGCCAGTGGCGCGCCGGGGGACAGCAATGCGATTCTAAAAGGGCTGCTGGCACACAACTTCTCCGGCACCTCGCTGGTGCCGATTGTGGATGCTCCCGCAGTGAGCCGGGCGTTTGACGCGGGCATCGGTCGGACGTGTACGGTTCCCCTGGGAGGCACCCGCGATCCGGGCCGATTCCAGCCCGTGGTCGTCGATGCGTATATAAAAAGCCTTCACGACGGTATGTTTCGCTATGAAGACGGCACGGCGGGGCGAGCTGGCCGCGCTGCGGTGCTGGTCGTGGGTCGCATCCACATTCTGGCGACCACACGGCCCGTCTATGTTGTGGGACGAAAAGTCTTTCAGGCTCACGGACTCGAACCGCAGGACTTTGACCTCGTAGTTGTCAAATCCCCCAACGGCTACCGTACGTGGTACCAGTCGATCGCCGCACAAATGATCCCGGTCGACGTTCCCGGCTCGACCAGCGCGAATTTGCGATCGCTTCCCTATCGGAAGTGCGTCCGACCGATCTTTCCTCTGGACGATGTCACTTCTCCCTTTGTAGCACAGGAATCTGCATGAGAATTACCGCCGTGGAACCCATCCACCTGCGCGTCCCGGTTGTCGACGAGATTCCCGACGGCACGCTCGACGTGCTGGTGGTCAAAATTCATACCGACGAGGGACTTACGGGCATCGGCGAGGTCACGAGCCAATCCTATGTATGCAAGGCATGCTTCGAGGCGCCTCGCTCGGCGGCACGGCGCCACGGTTTAACGTCGATCTTGCTGGGAGAGGATCCCCGCGACATCGAACGGTTGTGGCAGAAAATGTCGCGCCGCTGCAGATCGGCTGGCTCGAAGAGCCATTATCGCAAGACGACCGCGCGGGCTACTCCCGACTGTGTCATCAGTCTCCGGTGCCCATTGCCGCAGGTGAAGGGGACGTAACGCGTTGGGACTTTGAAGACTTGCTCGAGCGCGGTCTGCACGTCGTGCAGCCAGACGTCGCCTTTTGCGGCGGATTAACCGTCTGCCGCCAAGTCTCGCAGTTGGCCGAGGAGCGCGGTCGACGTGTGGTGCCACACTGTTTCAGCACAGGCATCAATCTCGCAGCATCGCTTCATTGGATGGCATCGGTCCCCAGCGGCAACCTTGTTGAATATTGCCTGCGCCCGTCACCATTGATGCGCAAGCTGATCAAGAACCTCCCGCCCGCTTGTTGATGGACATGTTTCCGTTCCGAACGGCCCCGGTTTGGGGATTGAGCTGGACGAAGCGATCGTCAGCGAATTCCGGGTCCGCTCGTGAATTAACTGGAATAACAATAACATTGAGTTGCGATCTAAGGCCGCGTGCGAATGGGGGCTTGGGGCATTACGGCCTTCGGTTTTCGGTCGCGTCACGATACTCTACTGGAAACGCCGGACCAGACATGACGCCGCGCAGAAAGAACGCGAGGGTCCAATACAGAGCCGTCGTGATCGAAATAGCGGCCGCCGTGCAGACACCAAAATAATCGCGCAAAAGAATCAATGTTGGTGGCTCTGCACTTCGCGAAATGGATCGTCGCACCGGCTGATTTGCACTCCCGTCAGGTACCGTGTTCTTTTGCCAATCGGCCCACGCACGACGCGCGGCGGGTGTCACGAAGTTCTTGGTTACGGAACTTCGGGCGGCGAACATCCCAAACAACAAAGCCGCGACCAATGCGGCATAACCCAACCCAGCGATCGCCAAGAACCGGGTCACGCTACTCACCGCCGCCATTCGGCTTCGTGGCTGGATTGAACAATTCGATGGCAGCTTCCGCCAGAGCCGGCACTCCCGTGGCGAGTGCTTCTTCGACATCTGGATAGAACAAAGGGGAATGGAGCGACGGCGGTTCCTGGCCCAGTTGAAGAAATCGCTCAAGACGTTTTCCGTTCACCGCACCCAAGCGAAACATCAGGATCGGAACTCCGGCTCGGCCGTACTCGGAAAAATCCTCACCTCCCATTGAGGGTTCCGCGTCCACCACTCGATCATCGCCCAGCACTCGTTTGGTGGCGGCGGCGATTCGCACGGCAAGTTTTTCGTCGTTCAACAGGGACGGAGTCCCTTCTGAGATCGAAATAACCGGCTCCGGCGCGTTATGGGCGAGCGCGACTCCCTTGGCTTTGCGGCGGATACCCGCCAACAATTGCTGACGTACTTCCTCCGAGTAGCTTCGTACCGTCAACTGCAATTGGCACGAGGCGCCGATAATATTGTGCTGAGTGCCGCCATGAATTGAACCGACTGTGACCACCGCGGGTTCCGTCGGTTTGACTTCGCGGCTCACCAGCGTCTGCAGCGACAACACCAATTCCGCGGCCTGAACAATCGGATCGATGGTCTTATGCGGATACGCACCGTGCCCCCCTTTTCCGATGACGGTGATGTCGACACTGTCCACGTTGGCCAAGGAGTAGCCTCCCCGAATTCCAATGCGGCCGGTCGCCAAGTACGCGTCGACGTGCAATGCGATGGCCGCATCGGGTTTCGGGAAACGAGTGAACAAACCATCCGCAAGCATCCCCCGCGCCCCGGCGCCACGTTCTTCGGCGGGCTGTCCGACGAACATGGCCGTTCCTTTCCAGAGATCCCGGTGGGAGGCCAGATAGCGGGCGACTCCGACCAAGTTGGTGATATGGACGTCATGGCCGCAGGCATGCATGACTCCGACATCAGCTCCTTTGTCGTCTTTGACGGTGATCTTTGAGGAGAAGGCCAGACCTGTCTGTTCCGTGACCGGCAACGCATCCAGATCGCAACGCAACATGACCGTGGGCCCGTCCCCGTTGCGCAGCAACCCAACGACCCCGAAGCCGCCGACCTTCTCGGTGGTTTCCACCCCGGCGAGCCGCAGTTCTTCCGCGAATTTCCGGGAAGTGTCTTGCTCCCGCTTGGAAAGCTCCGGATGGGCATGGAGATCCCGATACAGCATCACGAGAGAATCAAGTTGCGGTTTGAGCCAGTCTTGCGGGGATTCTGCTCGTAATTCTCCGCAGAGACTTATAACAAGCCAGCCGGCAGCCAGCGCTAAAGGCACCCTCCGTATGAGCGTTCCTTCGCTGCGTACCCTCTGTACGCCAAACGGAGGCCATTTTTTTTCCGATGGGGGGTATGCGATTTCGACTACTCTCGCTACAAATTTGACCAGTTTCGATTTCATTATTGAGGCCTCGCTCTGATTTTGGCAGGTACCGGCCATTATTTTTTGCCGGCCCTGCCTTTTTTATTGCACATTGTTTCGGCTCGCCACGTCATGCGGTGTCGGGTAGAAATGCCCAACCTACATTGCGGGTCGGTTTGAATCGAGTCTCCCGTAATCGAAGCGGGGCACGTGTCGGGCGGGACGGCGAAGCCAGTCCCGAACTCCTCAGTCCCAAACTCCAGAATTCGCCAGAGCGACGATCCGAGGAATGATTTCACGCATTGCCCGCGATCGATGGCTGATCGCAGCTTTCACGGCATTCCCCAATTCTCCAAACGTGCGGTGATACTCCACGATCTCAAACAGTGGATCGTAGCCGAAGCCCGCCTGGCCAGAAGCCGTCGACCGCATGCGCCCGTAGCAGCGTCCCTCGCCATCGATTTGGACCGATCCGTCAGGGGCAGCCAAAGTCGCGTGGCAGACGTAGTACGCAATGCGTCGTTCGGCGGGGAGGTCGGCGAGTTCCGCGAGGAGTTTGGCGTTGTTCGCTTCGTCGGTGGCATTTGGCCCAGCAAAGCGCGCGGAGTAGATTCCCGGCGCTCCGCCGAGCGCCTCGACACACAGTCCGCTATCTTCTCCCAGCACCCACGCGGACAAGTGCCGTGCCTGACGAGTTGCCTTAAGCGCCGCGTTCTCGGCGAACGACTGGCCGGTTTCATCGATCTCCAGCGAACCGGGGAAGTCTGCCACTGTGCGCAGTTCAAACCCGAACGGGCTGAGCAATTCGGATATCTCAAGGCCCTTCTTCCGATTCCGAGTTCCCAAGACCAGCAGTCGTTCCGACATCGCCTGACTCCCACGGATAGTGAGTTAGTGGCCGGGGCAACGCACAGAAGTGTTCCGGAATTGTGCGAGTCTGGGGCTTTGCAAGCTCAGCCGACAGCCACTCATTTTTCGAACAGAGTCTCGCGATTCAGCGAGTCGCCGACAAGGAGGTTGATCGTACTACCAATTGCCCGCAATCATTCCCTTTGCGTCTTTGCGCCTTGGCGTGAGCCGTCCGCAACAGGTCACGACAAATGGATGAATGCGAAAGGTTGGGATAGGGAGAATTTGCTACAGTCCGGCGAAATAGTTGAATGCCGCGACATCGACCGCCGTTTCGGTCAACTCGTACTTCAATCCGTGGAAGTCGCACAAGTTCTTGACTTGTAGCAAGATATCGCGGGGGTGACAAAACCGAATTGCCCGTCCGGTTTGGCGATAGTGCTTGTTCAACAGGTGTTCCGCAACCTCGGGACGGCACATGAAACCCATTTTGGTCGCGAGCGTCGCGAACAACCGCCGAAACTCATCTTCCGAAGGATCGAACACTTCGATTTTGTACGGGATTCGGCGCAGGAACGCCTCATCGACGATTTTCCGCGGATCGAGGTTGGTAGAGAAGACGAGCAATTGAGCAAACGGAATCTGGATATGACGACCGGACGGAAGCGTGATGTAATCGTGCCCTTTTTCCAGCGGAATGATCCACCGATTGAGCAATTCGGTAGGGCTGATGCGCTGTCGGCCGAAGTCGTCAATGACCAAGGCTCCGCAGTTACTTTTCATTTGCAGTGGAGCCTCGTTGACGCCAGTCGCCGGGTTGACGTGGCATTCGAGCATTTCCAGGGTCAATTCCCCTCCCACGACGACGGTGGGTCGCTTGACCCGCACCCAGCGGCGGTCGAGCCGCTGTGTCCGTAGCAATGGATCGTTCGAATCGAGCGGTACCTCTTCATGACAGGCGGGATCGTACAGCCGAATGATCTCGTCGGTCACGGTGATCGATCGCGGAATCCACAGGTGTTCGCTGACCGATCGGACGACTCGTTCCGCGATACTGGTCTTGCCATTACCGGGAAAGCCGTACAGGAACATGGCGCGGCCGCCAGTCACGGCCTGACCAATTTGGCTGACGACGGCATCCGATAGCTGCAAGTCTTGGAAAGCTCGACGCAAGTCGGCCGGCTTGGGTTTGCACCGGTCGATGGACTGTTTGCGCACGGAATCAAGGTAGTCGGTCAACCGAACTGGCGCGGATCCAAAGTAGGTGCAATGCTCCGCGCGGCGGCGCGCCCGCACCAGTCCTTGTTCCGTCAGCTCGTACACGTAGTCCGACATCGGCGCGGCATCGCGAAACGTGACCAGCATTTGAATTTTGAGGACTTGTAGTACCGTCGATACCAGGCCAAATGGAAGCTTGAGGTTATCGGCGATGGCGCGGCCCGTGCCGGTTCCGCAGTTCAAAAGATATCGCAGGCAGTACCCCTCGATTTCCGCGTCCGTCAGTCCCGCTTGTTGCAGGGACGTCGGCTCAACGGGAAAGAAGCTTTCGACGGCATGCGATTCCGGGGAGCTTGGGGCGGTGGAGTTGGTCGTCGAAACCGCTGGAGTAAAAAGTAACGAATTGCCAGCGATCAGAGAGTCCGATGCAGCCATGTCATTCACCGGTTAATAAGTATGGTTGGGCGTTCAAAACATCCACCGGGTACCGGGAACGGAGCATTCGCCGGCAGGCAAGTTTACGTCATTCCGGGCGGGTGTCCTGTCCACTGATGCAAATCCGCGCAAATCGTAGCCGTCACGCTCCCTCGCGACGCAGCATGCCGCCAAAATGTACATTGCTTCGCAAAACAGCCTTTACAGTGCGAGCCATTCTTTAGGTTCAAGCGGCGTCACGGTGGCGTGACAGCTCCGATTACCGGGTGGGCCATAGGACTGGGATTTCCGTCACGATCGCGCCAATCACCCTGCGCCGCGCAGTTTTCGCCGGCATTGGGTGACGTAGGCTTGCGGAGGTGTTTTCGGCGCGGCGCGCGAACAGTACGCTGAGAAGTCGGACCTCCGTGGCCATGCGATTCAATCCTTCGGGGTGTATTCGGCGCGGCGCGCGAACAGTACGCTGAGAAAGACCAGTTCCTACATCAGCTCGCGATCGACTCGGCGGCGTTTTTCCGTCGAGGCCGCTCGTCGGCACCCGTGACACGTCGCATGATTCATGTCAGACAGTTAACGAAGTCCTATTCCGACTTGCGCCGTGGCGAGTGTGTGGCGTTGGCTGGCATTTCGTTCGACGCGTTGCCAGGACAAATCTATGGACTACTCGGGCCGAATGGCGCCGGGAAGACGACTGCACTGCGCATTCTTAGCACGGTGCTCCGGCCGACCGGCGGAACAGCCAGCGTGTCCGGATTTGATGTAGTAACCCAACCGGCGCATGTTCGTCGTGTCATTGGCTTTGTGTCCAGCAACACAGCGGTCTACGACCGTATGACGGCCTGGGAAATGGTCGAATACTTTGGCCGGTTGCATGGTCTTCAAAACGAGGCATTGCGCGGCCGCATGGAGCAGATGTTCGATCGGCTCAAGATGCGGGAATTCCGCGACGTGCTCGGTTCCAAAATGTCGACAGGCATGAAACAGAAAGTTTCGATTGCGCGGGCGTTGGTGCACGACCCTCCCGTGCTCATCTTTGACGAGGCGACCGCGGGACTGGATGTGTTAGTGGCTCGGTCGTTGTTGCAAACCGTCGCCGAACTACGTGATCACGGCAAGTGCATCGTGTTTTCCACCCACATCATGCGGGAAGTCGAGCGGCTTTGCGATCGAATTGCCATCATGCATCGTGGCTACATGTTGACCGAGGGTTCGCTCGAAGAACTTGCCGAGCGGCATGGTGAACGCGACATGGAGGAGTTGTTCTTCCGGTTGATCTCGGAGCATGAAAATCAATCCCCTGCGGAACTTGCCGCAAGTCTGGACTCAGGCCGATGACGTGGACCAACGTGAAGTGGATCTATCTGCGGGAGATTCGCGATCAACTTCGCGATCGCCGCACGCTGTTCACGATCTTCGTGCTGCCGGTGCTGTTGTATCCGCTGTTGGGGATGGGTTTCCTGCAAATGGCCCAGTTTCGCCGCGAGTATCCGACTCCGATTCTGATACTGAACACCCAAGCGCTGCCGGAGAGCCCGCGGCTGATTAATGGCAAGGTCTTTGAACGGGCCTTCTGCCCGGACGAGGAAAGCAATTTGCTGCAGCTAGAAGTGCTGCCGCAAAGTCCAGTCGAGGGGACGGAGGAATTGCGAGATTATGCCGAGACTGCGATGCGATCGGGAAAGTGCGACGCCGTCGTTTATTTTCCGCCTGATTTTGCCCAACAGCTGGCCCGATTCGGCACGACGCCGGCTGCGGGGGTAGCCAACGACGACGTGGCGCGAAGCGCTCACACGCCCGAGCCGGCAATCTTTGTCAACACGGCCAGCGAGAAGTCGCGGATTGCCCGAGATCGAGTGGAACGAGTGCTGTTTCGCTGGCGGCAATCGATCGTGCAAGAGAATCTGAAACAGAACAATCTGCCAGCTGCAGCCATCGAGCCGTTCCAGGTCGTGAACACCGACGTCGCACGCGAACGGAGTCGTCGCGCGGCGATTTGGTCCAAGATCTTACCGTTTGTCGTCTTGATTTGGGCGTTGACGGGCGCGTTTTATCCCGCGATCGACCTGTGTGCCGGCGAAAAGGAACGTGGCACGCTGGAGACACTCCTGTGCAGTCCGGCGCAGCGCGTCGAGATCGTATGGGGCAAGTTGCTCACGATCATGACATTCAGTATGGCGACGTCCGTGCTCAACTTGGTGAGTATGGGACTCACGGGGACATTTGTGATTACGCAAATGCAGCGTATTGGCGGCGCCGCTTCATCCATGACCCTGGGTGCGCCCCCGGCCTCGGCAGTCGCGTGGCTATTGCTGGCGCTGGTGCCACTGTCCGCCCTGTTCAGCGCACTGTCGCTGGCGATCGCCGCTTTTGCCCGCAGTTCCAAGGAAGGGCAGTATTACTTGATGCCTCTCTTGTTGATTACGTTGCCACTGATGATGCTGCCGATGCTTCCCAATTCCCAGCTCGATCTTGGCACCAGCTTTATCCCCGTATCTGGTGTGATGCTGTTGCTGCGATCGTTAATTGAGGGGCAGTATTGGGAGTCGCTGCGATTCGTGGCGCCGGTCACCGGGATCACGGTGGTGTGTTGTTGGTTGGCAATTCGCTGGGCGGTCGATCAGTTCAATAACGAGTCGGTACTGTTCCGGGAGAGCGAGCGTTGGGGGTTGGGGCTGTGGCTCCGGCAAGTGGTCCGCGATCGCGGTGAAACCCCGACGGTCACCGAAGCGGTGTTTTGCGGCGTGTTGCTGCTGGTGATCCGCTTCTTCACCTCGTTTGCTTTCGACATGCCGACCAATTGGTCCGGGTTTGCCACCATCACGGCGGTCACGCAGATCGCGTTTTTTGCTGCCCCGGCACTGATCATGACGGTGATGCTGACCCGTAATCCGCGCAAGACGTTGATGTTGCAAGTGCCAAGCCTCTCGGCACTCATCATGGCCGTGCTTCTGGCGGTCGCGATTCACCCGCTTGGCTTGGCATTTGGTCACGCCGTGAGGTCACTTTATCCACTCAGTGCGGAAGCCATGACCCAGATGCAGGCGATCTCGAACTTGATTACCCAAAACCAATCGATTTGGCTGGCGTTGTTGGTGATGGCATTCACACCAGCGATTTGTGAAGAACTGGCGTTTCGCGGCTTTATCTTGTCGGGAATGCGACACACTGGACACAAATGGGGAGCCATCGTCGGGAGCGCACTCTTCTTTGGCGCGGCCCACGGTATCCTGCAGCAATCCGTGTCCGCGACGGTGCTGGGGGTCGTGCTGGGGTATTTGGCCGTGCAAACTGGGAGTCTCCTCACCACGATCGTGTTCCATTTTCTGTACAATTCGGCAACCATGTTGATGGCGCTGGTCTTCAGCGACATAGCGGCCGAACATCCCGTACTCCGCTTCATTTATCGACAGTCTGGTGACGGCCTGGAGTACCACCCGCACATCATTGTCTTGAGTGCCGTCTTGTCCGGTGCGATATTGTTTTGGTTTCATCGTTTGCCGTGCGAGTCGACATCGGAAGAGAAATTACAGCGGGCACTCGATCGGGAGTTTTTCCCAAACGCGAGTAAGATGGTCGATGCTGCGAGCGCTCAAAACTGAACCAGACTCTTCATTGCCAGGAAGCGGATGTCTCACTCGGGCTGCCCATCGAGTAACTGGACTGCTGAAGATTGACGGCCGTCTGAATCGCCCGCTACGATCCCAGCCTTGTGATTCGGCACGAACCAAGGCGAGACCGCACACGTATTCGACGCCATGATGCACTCCGATCTTTTTCGGCGAACCGTACGGCTGGGCCTATTTCTCGTTGTGCCGGTGATCTCGCTGTGTGGCTGCCGTTCGGAGCAGGCTTCGACGGTTACTCCCGCCGCCAACAGCGCGGGGCCATCGTCGCTGAGGCTGCTGGTGATCGGCGATCCCGGACTAGCCAAGGTGATCAAACGCGAGTGGGACGCTCGATCGGAAGGCGAGCTGACATTACGGGAGCTTGGGGGGGACGAGTTCTTGATGCTCGAGCAGCGGCG
>CAZFLF010000068.1:0-12858 GCA_964519825.1 uncultured Pirellulaceae bacterium
CTACCTGGTAAAGGACGTTCGTCGCGCCAGGATCACCGGTGTCGACGCGTCGAGTGATTCGCTGCGGGTGAGAATCGACGAGGCGGCAGGCCTTACCGACGCACAAAAGAAGGTGCTTATAGACACAGTTGCTAATGAAGCTGAGAAAGCCGCGACAGACGTTCCTACTCAGCTACTGAGCACACTTGAGGGGGTTAGTCGAGCGGATCCTGATCGCGGGCGACAGATCGCGGCCGCCATTTTGCAGGGAATCGCCAGCGCTGTATCCCCGGGCTCAGTAGGTGGTGGCGGTATGGGTGGTGGCGGTATGGGTGGTGGCGGTTTGGGTGGTGGCGGTATGGGCGGTGGCGGTATGGGCGGTGGCGGTATCGGTGGTGGTCAGATTCTCATAATACCGGTCATGGGAACATGGAGGCTTGGGCCTCATACATTCATCATTGGCGCAGGTGATTCAGAAGCAGAGGGTGGATGGACTTCGGGACGCGTCGTTCACGGAGGCACAGGCCAACTTAATCGGTATATGTGGAAAGCTACTACTATGAGAGAAGGACATCTTTACTTTGAAACTCAAGTCGGTCGGCAGGGACCTATTGGAGTAAGACTCACCAGTCCTACGCAGATGACTTGGTATTTTGGGGCCGAAACGGCGACCCTTAACAAGATCAACTAATTGCTCGGAGTATAAGTTACGCTTTGTGACCCGCCCCCTCGCCCGACTGTGAAAGGTGCTACTGCTCATGCGCTTTCGTTCAAACTACCTTGTTGTAATCTTCAAAGTCACCTTGGCACTGGTTCTGTTGAGTATCGTCTCCGCAGGGAAGGCTCGCGGCGATGATCCCCTGCCGGACGATGCTCCTTCGGCTTTCACTGCCAAACCTGATTCGGTCGACGCCGAGCGCGACACTCCCAATCCCACTGCGATTTCATCGACTCCATTGCGTGACGTCAGCTTCAGTGACGTCAGCTTCAATAGATATGTCGATCTGGACCAAGTGGCAATCGCTCTTGACACCCAGGGCGCGTCACTCCTTACCGACGTCGCCTTGCAACTCGCGGAGGGAGAGCGAATTCTCCTTCGCCAGCACAAGTCCGGCGTAACGGCCAAGAGGCTGCTGGAAATGGCGGCAAAGATTGCGGCCGGCAAGGATCAGGAGACGCTGGCAAGGCTGGCGAAAGCCGCCGACAAACTTCAGGACAAGGAACTCGTCAGTCAGATAGCCCTCCTTGAAAAGATGGACGGCGCGTCTCGTGCAACAGATCCGGCCCTCACGATTGCGTTGGAGACCGCGAATCGAGAGGTCGCGGGTCACATTAAGCGGCGTATCGACGCTATCAAGAGCGCTGACTTGATCGGAGACCGTGAAACGCTGCGCGAGATTGAGTCACAGCTGAACGCCGACACTGTCATCAATGAAACTCAGAAGGCGGCTCTGGCAAGAATGGTGAAGACGGCGCGCGATGCACTGCCCACGGAAAAAGCTTCAGCAGCCGACCCGCTCGCCAGGCTCGCTGGCGTTAGTCGAGGAGACTGGATGACGCGGCCACAAGATTGGGGAAAACAGGGCGTTGTCCTGTTTCCACCAAACCGCGATTCAGGTTCTCAAATCCAAGTTGCCTCCGAGCCGTCGATCGACGCGAACGGGAACATCTGGAGCGGTTCGGGGAGTGGCGGCGGAAGTGGTCGAATCGTCGGCAGGGCTCAGCTTCAATACAACGCATCGGGACTTGCCTACTGGGTCTCCGACTTTGGGAACATCTATGGCCGCGTCCGATCCCCGATTCGCGCCTCCCGGCGCGACAAAGGCCAGCCACTCGGATTGCACGCCGGGCAGCATGCCGTGTTCGACAGGAATCTCGCTAAGTGGAACATCTATGAGCAACGAAACGGGCAATGGGTACTGGTCGAAGTGGTTAACTAAAGGTTGAACAAGACAGGCGACAAATTTTCCGGAACCGTCAATGTCACAAGGAGAATGATTCAGTGAGACACATCTATTACTTCCTTGGCTGTGCTCTAGTGCCAACCGTTCTGCTTGCCGCCGTGTCGCCACTCCGTGCCCAGTCCTACGGCGGCGGGCAGAGCGATGGCGAACAGCCGATTGCGGCAAGTGAGGCTGACTCGTCACAGAAGCCTACCCGGCAGTCAACCTCGGTGGAGGAATTGATCCCCGGAGAGCAAATTGCGGAGTTGACAAATGACCCAGCCTTCGCACACTGGGTGGACATCGACGCTCTCCAGTCGGCTCTTCGGGATTCGGACAGCGCACGCGTTGCGGACTGTGCATTGGGGTTGGCTCACGGCGAGAGAATCCTCCTGCGATCACATCGGGCGATCTTGGCAGCTGACGTTCTCGACGCGGCGGTGCGGCTTGCTGCGGCGAAGGACGACAGAACCTCGCTTGATCGTCTGCAGCGATTCGCACGAGCCGCAAACGATTCGAAACTGGCTTCCCTTATTGTCGAACACGAACGGCTCGTCGCCACGTCCCGCGCATCGTTGCCGACTTTCACTATCGATCCCGCCACCACGTCCGAGGAGGATTACCGCATCGGGGCTCTGGTCATACGGGACCTGGAACACGCTAAGTTGGACGGTGGACAGGCGAAGACCAAGGCAATTGCGGCCTTCGTGCAAGAAACCTGTAAGGCCAAGCTTCTGTCCGAAGCGATGGAAAGTCGGCTGCTTGGATATGTCAAAGAAGCGGAGCCGGCTCTGCCGAAGGTCGGGGCGATGGATTCCGTCGGACTGTGGACGAAGTCGCTGGAGAAGCTTTCCGGTGATTCCCGAATTCCTTGGGGACCGGAGCCTGCCGGTTTTAATTACTACAGCTTCAATGGAAACAAGGTGCGACTGATCGCCAATTTGTACGCTGTAGCGTTTGACCGCGACAGTCTCGGACGAGCATCTCAATCAATCGCAGCGAGCGCTGAGCGCGAGGGCTGGAAATCGCATACTTGGGACGATAAGTGGTATGTCAAAAGTGTACCTGACGATGGCAGCCAAATTCTGTTCCTTATCGCACACAACACACAAACGGGAAAAACCACCTGGGTCGCGGTCAAGAACACGCCTTCGCGTTGGATCGTTATGAAGGGGGACGGGCGCGTGGAATACCCTGGTAACGGGGAAATGGTCAAACGGACCGTGGACATTAATGGAAAGAAGATCGATTTCGACATTAGGAATCCCTACAACCGCTACGACACCTATTACAAAGAGTGGGCCACTCCGAACCATATCTGGTACAGCTTCGGTTACTGAGGCCCAACTTTAGCCCTGGAAAGGAACATGCGATGCCAAAGTCGTGGTGTATTTATCTCGGAGGCGTCGTATTGCTCGTGCTCGGAATGTCTGCCGTCGGCCGACCGTGCCTGGCGGACGAGGAAAAAGGTGGCGACAGTGAGCCGGACCGGGTGTACGCGTTCGTCAAGGCGAACGTGATCGGAAAGACATTGGAGAGAAAAACCACTGCCAAGATTGCGAATGACAAGGTCGAGGCGGAGTTTGTACGACGAATGCAGTTCCTGAATCTGACTCGCACGGCGGAGACGATCAGTTTCCACGCCATCGTGATTATTAAACAGAAGAACTACGACTTGGATGATCGGGGGCAGCGTCTGGACAAACCGCCCCAGGTAACCGATCGCAGCCTGGTAACGCGATATATGGTGCGACAGATGAAGAGCACTGGCAAGCTGGTTGGATCGTTGACGTTGCTGATCTTCTCGACGCAAGAACCAGGGGCGCCGGACGGCCTGCAGATCGGGATGGAGGGAGGGAGTATGGTGATGGTTCAAACAACTTCTCTGTACGACGACTTCTTCGGCGCCGCCGGTGCTTTCAAGCCAGGTGCGTCGAGGACCAAGTGGACCTTTTCTGTCGAAGGCGGCAAACTTCGGCTGACGACGCACGACAAGGCCTTTGATGTCGATCCAGAAACATTGGAACGCACGCCTTGGAAGTCGGAACGTGCCCCGTATGTGGACAACGAAATTGAGAGTCTGTTTTAGCTATTCGGCACCGCGCGCTGTGGGAGAGAGTCATGAAGCCAATCACTTGCGTTCGACTCGCGTTGCTGACGTTCATCCCGGTGCTGCTGGGATTCGCCCATCACTCCGCGCTGGCGCAGGATGGCATCGATGCCACTCACCTACATGTTCTCGTCGTGGCGGACACAAACGACGCCACCATCGGGACGCATGCGGACGCCGATCGCCGAAACATTGTGACCGCGCTCGAGCAAGGCATCCCGGAAATCCGCCGAACGATTACGGTACTTACTGGGAATCGTGTCTCGCCGGACGGGGTCCTGGACGAACTCCGGCGAATGGATGTGCAACCTTCCGACGCGGTAGCGTTCTATTACGCGGGACATGGGTCCTGGGACGATCGATACGGCCACGTGCTGACGATGGGCGCCGGCGGGCTTTCCCGCCAAACGCTGGTGGAGACTCTGCGTGAGAAGCGCGCGGCCTTGACCGTGGTTCTGACCGACTGCTGCAGCGTTTATTCCACGCTCAGTGTCGTCCCCAAAGTAAAAGTACTTGGACCCGATCCCGACGTGTTGCGATATTTGTTTTTCCGCCATCGGGGTTTTGTGGACATCACTTCGTCGCGCAAAGGCACGTACTCATTCGGTGACGCAACTGGCGGAATCTTCTCGAATGCCCTCAAGGAGTGCCTGTACACGCCGCTGCGCGCGCTGGATGCGAATCAGGATCAGGTCGTCGAGTGGCGTGAATTCGCTGAGTCATTGAACCAGAAGACTCGATCGAAATTTCAAGTGCTCGTCGCACGGGATCGGCGAATCGGGACGACGGCGGCCAGCGGGCAGCCGGGCCAGGTGCCTGAGGTCTTCGGCGAATTGGCACGCCTGGCAGGCGGCCCGATTGGACGTACGCGATAACTTTTGGCATCCACTCATTCCATGGGGAAGAACATGCGATCGTTTCCATTTCTGCTGACGATATCTGCCGTGTTCGGATTTGGGCTGTCGAGTTTGGCCAATGAGCCGACGACTCCCGATTCGGTCGATCGAGGATTGCGGGACGTTGTCAAGGCGAATACGCGTTTCGGCGTCGACGTGTACCGAGCCTTGCTGACGGCGGACCGCGACGGAAGCAATATCTTCATTTCACCATACTCCCTGTTCAACGTCCTGCTCATGGTCACCGAGGGCGCTCGCGGTGACACGTCGCGGGAAATGGGCACGGCGTTGAAATTCCCCGACACTCCGAAAATCGTCGGCCAAGGCGACGTTTCTCGAACGTGGGATTTGATTCCCCTGCACACGGGAATGGCGGAATTACAGGGGCGACTGCACCGAGAGAAAATCCGCACCGCCAATGCGGTTTGGGTTGAAAGAACATATCCCCTGAGCAAATCATATCTCGACGTAATTGGCAGATTCTACGGAGTGAACGGGGCCTTCAACACGGACTTCCGCGACAACAGCGAGGCAGCACGGAGTCGCATCAATCAATGGGTAGGACAGCACACGAGTAACCGGATTGGTGAACTGCTCCCCGTCGGTTCCGTCAATCCAGTGACTCGAATGGTCGTGACCAACGCCGCGTATTTCAAGGGGGAGTGGCTCGAACCGTTCGAGGCGAAAAACACCCAACCGCGCGAGTTCCGGCTGGCCGATGGTGGCCCTTCGAAGGCACTCATCATGCAAGCCTGGTCACTCGAATCCGCTCGGTACGGAGCGTTCAATGGCGACGGTTCGCTTTTTAGTACGCCCAGGGAGATCGCCCCTGGAGACAATTCCTCGACCTACCCCGCCGACGATGGTTTTGCGATCCTGGATCTGCCGTACAAGGGCGGACAATTGTCGATGGTGGTGATCGCCCCGCTGCAACCCGCGAAGTTTTCTCAGCTGGAGACCGGCCTGACAGCGGACAATCTCGAACGATGGTTGGGGCAATTGAGCCAGCGGACGGTACATGTGTTGTTGCCCAAGTTCAAGCTGGAAACAGATTACAAGCTGCGTGGAACCCTGGAGCATCTCGGAATAGTTCGCGCCTTTACCCCCGGGGCGGATTTGAGCGGCTTGACGGAAAACAATTCAGCTACGGATCGACTGCAACTTTCTGAAGTGTTGCATAAGGCATTCGTGGAGCTTGACGAACAGGGCACCGAGGCGGTGGCGGCTACGGCGGCCGTAGCCGTGCCAACGTCGGCGGTCTTCGAGTCGCCGAAGAGAATTCGTTTCATCCCAACCTTTCGCGCCGATCGGCCGTTCATCTTCCTGATTCGCGAACGCGAGAGTGGCCTAGTGCTATTCTTGGGCCGCGTGATGAAGCCTATTACGGGCTAGTCTTTTATTCCCAGCTGTGTTTTGTTTCCGAGGTCCGAGCCCCACCCGCACATTGCTCTGCTATCCTTCTCCGGTTAATTTCGCCTCGAATTCGTGCAAAAGCTCCAGGAACTCGAATTGCGCGAGCAGCTGCGTCGCCAAGTGCGGAAAGCGCTGAAGCAGTTCGGCCGCCAACGCCGGATTTCCTGTTGGACAACGAGCTCGATACTCGCCATAAACCAAGTCCGCGGCGAGTTCCGGGTTGCGCGCGACGGCCGGAAAAGCCCGCAAGTACTCCTCGGCCGAAGGCGCTGTTGCGCGCGCCCACCGGTGGCCTTGATCGATTAATAGCACCCCGACCAGCAACTCGACGGCTAGAGCGGGTCTTTCCGCCAGGAAAAGCGACAGGTTCGGCGGGTCATCACCATCTTTCCACAAGGCCAGATAGCCATCCACAACCGATGGCGGCCATCCCGCCTGCCTCCATTCATTGTTCGGGTTGGAGGGTTTGTTGTTCATCGCTGACTCGCATTTCCAATCTCAACGGATCGGCCGCTCTGGGGTTTCCGTGACCCGTTCATGGCGTTACCACCCACTCCAGGACTGCGGCATTCCAAGTGTCGTCAAACAGTTTCACCGGCCGGAGCGGTTTGGATCCACCGCGAGCGCGGAAGTGGGTTTGCTCCATCAACAGGTCATGCAGGGAACTGCCCAACCCGCGCACCGCTTTGACCATAGGCAGGCTGGCGTGCTGCAACATGCTGAAGTCGTGCGGCTCGCGAGTGGCCAGCACGATCGCCCAACGGGGACCGTGGACTCTCGGCCCGGCGGCGGGGTCGTCCGAATTGCACTCCCAGGCGCCGCAGTTCCGCGACGTACTGGGCAACACTTTCTGCTCCATTGGGTCGCTGCCGGCCTGAAACGGTAACAAGACGTCAATACCCATGTTCGCATCGACGTGCAGCACCGTAACATAGATCGGCTGGCCTGTTTCGGCGGGTTCCAGATTGTGGACTTCGATGCTGTACAGGCCGCCATCACGCATAACCAGCGATGCCTGGCGATTCTCGTCCAAGTGCGGCGGCCAAGGCATCGAGTTGGCTATATGCCCGTCTTGGTCGATTGTAACGGAAGTCAACGTCAGCCCCACCTGGATTGAGCTGCCGTGATCGACGTTCGCCAACCGAACGAGATTCCGTGCCCGGGCGATCTGACGGAGCCAGTCCTGCAACTTGCTTTCTGATTTGTCGCCGAGCCGTAAATCGATTGGCCCCCATCCGCCGCGGAGTACGGCAGGTGCCTCCGCCTCTGCCGAGCTGTGGCGCCGAGGCACACTGGCGCGCACCATTGGTGTATACGCCAGGCCCGTCGCGGGCCACAAGGCTGCCCAACTGTCGGCGATGCGGATGACGACGTCGCAGGATTCACTTCCAGTCACCCAACGCAGCCAAGAGGATTCGTCCCTCTGGTGGGCGCTGGTGAGCGCCTGCCGCACCGACGGGGGTACGGCTGGACTGTCTTGGTCCAACGCCGGTTCGTCGTTTCCCTGCTGGGCCAGGACCACGCGGACCCTCAGCGTGAAATCCCCGTGCTTGTGAAACCGTTCCACGGCGTAGCCGAGCTTGAATTCAGTTGGTAGCGTCGCCTCGACCGCCTCGTCGCCTTCTCGCTGGAGTACCCGACAGGTGGCTGCAGCGCCCGTGACTTGCTCGACACGCAGCCAAGCGAGCGAGTCGGACTCACGCCGCGCCGGCGCCGCGGCCAGCTCTGGCGCGGCATAAAGTTCGAACAGTGAATCGCGCGTCACGCCCTGAAAGGCGCCGGCCATCAGCAGGACGTGGCCCAGATCGCGTCCCCGTGGCATGACTCGCCACACTCGAAGTCGATCCTGTTTGGGGCCGGCTCCAAGGACGATGCCCCGTCGCGTGTCACCGTCCGCCTCCAGCTGCGGAGTGGGAGGCTGCATGACGGCCGCATCCTGGCGATATCGGTTTTCGATCGCATCCCGCATGCGCTCGTAGGACAACTGCGAGAGCTGGGATTGGTCGTTGAGCACCTGCGTCATGAACCGGGTCAGCAATCCGTTTGCCTCACCGTCCTGCTCGTATTCCGGTTCCGATTCCCTGGCCAAGCACGCCGAAAGCAAGACCGCCCCATGGGGCAAGCTTCGGCGCTCCAATGTGCCTGGCACCGCTTGGGTTGCCGCGGCTTCTGGCCGATTCAGTTGCCGCATGCGCGATGTGCCGCGAGCTCCCGATCCCGAGTGACAGCAGTCGAGAATCATCCACAAGCACGATTTCCCCCCGGTGCAGATTTCCGACGCCCAAAAGTAAAGTTCATCGTCGCGGATGTCCTCCGGCCCGCCTTGTCGCGTTGCATCGTATGGGACCAGTGTTTCATCCAGGCCATCCAATTCATCGCGGTTCGGGCCCATGGGCTCGTCTACCACCTGGGATCCATGACCGCTGAAGTGAAACACGACTTGTGGCAGCAAGCCAGCTGCCTCAGCACTCCGTGACTGCTCGACCAGCCGAGCCATTTCGCCGCGTATAGCCGAGGCCGTGGCCTGTTCATTCACCAGCACCTGCACTTCGTCCCGCGCGAATCCAAATCGCTCCGTTAGAACTTGATGCATCAAAATGACATCATTGGCGCTACCTTTAAGTTGCTCGTCGGGTCTCAATTTCGGATACTTGTCGACACCGACCAGGAGTGCTATCCGCTTGACGGGTGCGTTGGCTGGGGCCGCATCAGCTCCCAAGACGATATAGCTGAGGTGCATTGTTAGCGGCACCATTGCCGCTGCAAGAATCAGTTTGTTCATGTCAGACTCCGTCGCATGCCGGCTTCCCACACGCGTGAGGGACAACGATCGAAGGCGCAGCGCAACGGTCCATGGCTCTGGACAGTCGCGGCGCATCCGTTTCTACGTTCCGTATCGCTATCCACGGCGTGCTCGGACACGCACTTCCCGAAAAAAATGCCTTTTGTGATTTGGGAAGTGTCCAACGGCTCGAGGCCGAGGACCCGGTGAAAGCTCAGAAAGTGAAGCTGCGGTACCTTGCGGGGGTGCCACTTGAGGGTGCCGCACCTATGCTGGAAATCTCGCCCGCCACAGCGAAACGGTATTCGCTGTACGACAAGCTGTGCGAGCAATGACCGCAGCGGAACAACGATCGCTAATTGTCATGCGTTAGGCGAGCGGCGCTGGATCGAACCTGATTTGCCAGTTTTGAAGCTGCGCACTCAGGTGTGAAGCGTGAGGCATTCACCTCTCCCTCCAGGAGAGGTCGGACGCTGTCGTCCGGGTGAGGGGGAGTCTCGCGTCGTTCGAAGCACATCACTTCGCTCACTTGGCAGCCCGGGCTATCAACGCGGCCTGGATCGAATTGGCAACTTGTTGCGCCAACACCTTGGAACCGTCGGGAGTGAAGTGGACGTTCTTCGGCAATTGAATTTCCTTCAGCTTCGGCAAGGTAAAGGCATGTAAGTCATCGGTCGCAATGTTGTGTTCGCGCATGATCCGCGCGGCAACCTCGTTGTATTTGACCGATTCATCGGCCACACGGCCCGCGGAACCTTCGGGAACCGGAGTTGTCGAACACCAGATCAACGTGGCTCCGGTTTTTTCCAATCGGCTGACCAACTCGCGCAGGTTCTTTTCGTATTGGGCGAGCGGCACTTGCGGACGAGCCTCGGTGGCGGTCGGTTCCGCACGGGTCTTTCCGTCGGCCGCAAAGTAGACAAGATCATGCAATCCCCAGTTGAAATGAATCACGTCCCACTTCTTGTCTCCCAACCACGAATCGAGCGACTCGATTCCCCGCGTGGTCGGCCCGCAATTCGTTAATGGCCGCAGAACGTTGGCTTTCCCCTTCAGTAAGTCGCGCACCGGAATCGTGTAGCCCATCGAAATCGAATCGCCAATCAGCAGTACTCGCGGCAACCCCGTCTGCTCGTCGACGGGCACGAGAGAGGGATTTACGGCCCGCGTCTTCTTCTTCACCTTGGCATCCTGCTGCGCGAAAGCGGACGAAACAGTTGCGATCACCGCGACAATCACAGCAGCGACGCCGAGCAAGGGGTGGCGATTCATGGTTTAACTCCCAGGTGAAAGGAAAAGTGTGATCGAGCGACGTTCAACGTTTCTTCCCCCGTTTGGCGACGAGGGAGACTGTCGAGCCAACGGCGCGAAACGCGGATTGCTGGAACCCGGTGGCGGGGACGTCGACTTGCACGTGCAGCCGCATCTTACCCTGGTCTTGTTCGATGGCGAAACCGACGAGCCGATGCTTCAGCGCGGATCCTTTCGCAGTCACTTGCTCGACCGTGACTTCGGCCAGATTGGTCCACCCGGCAGGCAGGTCGCAAACGATCATGGCGCGATCGTTAAACGGAGCTTTAGGACTCAGATCGTTGTGAAACGTGTCAGTGAATTCGCTCGTCAGTTTGCTGTTGCGCAGCGTCGCAACCACGCGCAGCTGATCTGCTTCTTCTGTCACGGTCGTCGCGAAAGGTTCTTCGGTGAAGGAATCGCCGACGATCAGGGCCGGGTCGCCAAACAGGACTCTCGCTGCGGTCCCCTTGAGCATCACGTCGGTCGGATTGACCGGGCCGGACTTCGCAGCGCCACCCAAGGATTCGAGCTTCGGGAGCTTTCCACCGCCGCCGAGCACAACCCCGTCATGAGTATGCTTCATCAGGTCCCCCAACGGCGCGCCGGTGTAGGCCAGGAATTCCAGCTCTTGATAGACGGGCATACCATGATCGGGATGGACCGCGGCGAGATAAGCCACCGCGTTGGTTGCCAGCATCTTGAGGCAAAAGCTGTCGGCGGGATCCACGAATTTTTCGACGGGCGGAAATGCCGCCACGTCGAACCATCGATGCGTGACTCCTGTGTAACACGCACCGTTGAAAACGATGCTGGGAGCGAGTTTGAGTCGTTCTATTTGTTGTGCGTGCAACCCGTCGTCAATTCGATCCGGATGCCCATGGCCCCCGAAGTGAACAATCCCGGCCCCGTCGAGCGCTGCCAGCCGTTTATCGGTGAACCCTCCTTTCCCATGCGCGACAGTGCTCAGCGCGAATCGCTGATCGAAGACGGGGATCATCATGTTTCTCGAAAACGTGTTGAAGTATTGCTGGTTACCCTGTTCCGGCGGCCCCAGATTGTCCACGAAGGCACCAGCAAGTTGAACCTTGCCCGCGGCTGCATCCGCAATGCGGTCGACGAATGCGGTCGCGGACAGCGGAGTCGCACCGGTGATAAAACCGGTGCGCATGTCGACGAACGGATCGTCATCGACCTGAGTCGCCATCGTCAGCCAACGCCATGCGAAGTTCACGTCCAATTCATCCGGTTCGATAAAGACCAGCACATAGCGCGGCTGTGTCTTGCTGAGCATTTCCAGCGTGGCCGATAGGTCGTTCGGATCAAACTGTTCCTGCCGCGCGGCTGGATGCAGCGCGGCCGCTTTGCCAATGGCCTGCGAATAGTCCACCGCGGAACGGCTGGTCGCCAGAATTAAATACGGCCCCTGCGTATCGAACCGAACCGGCAACGGCTCCTTGGGTGACGAGGGGAGCATCATCCAAGCCATGACTCCGAGCGGAATCACTAGGGACAACAGCCCGGCAACAATTCCCAAGACCAGTCCCAGCTTTTGTCCGCGTGTCATCAGTTTGTTCCGATGAAGATCGTTTCGTGGTTAGGGAACCGAGAGGATACCGTAGTCGAGGCGGTTGATCCAATTTGGACTGTTGCCGTTTTGGTAGGGCCGTTTACAGTTTACCTTCGCGAAGTGCGTTGCGTTCGGCGTTGCGGTGGCCACGACGGGTTGAGTTGACATGTCCGAAAAGAACCTGCGATTGGGGGCTCTTGATAACAAACTACCATCGTCTGACACGTCCGCGCTCGTGGACCGTGCCTACTCGATTGCGCAAGAGCGCTACGCCACATTGGGTGTGGATACGGACGCCACTCTAGCGCGTTTGGCGACGATCTCACTCTCCTTGCATTGTTGGCAGGGAGATGACGTGGGCGGGTTTGAGTACTTGTCAGCGGAAAAGCAGGAAATCGGCGGTGGTCTTGCGGTGACAGGCCGGTATCCAGGTAAGGCTCGCACGCCTGATGATTTGCGGACCGACCTTGAACAGGCCTTGTCGCTGATCCCCGGACGCCACCGGGTGAACCTACATGCCAGCTACGCGGAGACCGGCGGTCAGCGCGTGGCACGCAATGAATTGGCCCCGAGCCATTTCCAAGGCTGGATCGACTGGGCCCGGCAACATCAGCTTGGTCTCGATTTCAATCCGACGTACTTTGCTCACGAGCTGGCTACCGATGGGTTCACATTGGCTCATCCCGACCGGGCGGTGCGACAGTTTTGGATTGAGCACGGGATCGTTTGCCGCCGGATTGGCGCCGCGATGGGAGCGGCGTTGGCGAGCCCCTGCGTGACAAACGTGTGGATCCCAGATGGCTCTAAAGATTCTCCGGTAGATCGTAAGAAGCCGCGTCAGATTCTGGCCGAGTCGCTGGACCAGATTTTTGCCT
>CAZFLF010000069.1:0-12831 GCA_964519825.1 uncultured Pirellulaceae bacterium
AGGTACGTAACACCAATACCGGGGCGCGGGTCGGCGCCGGCACATTTTCGCGGCGTTGGAGCACTTTGCGGATGAAAGTGTTGGCCAAGCTTGGGGTACCAGGTTACCAGCCGTACGAGCGCCTCGGGTTGTGGCTGCGTCGTCAACTATCAGACACTGTGGAAGGGATTCTGCTAAGCGAAGTCTGTTTGGATCGCGGCATCTTTGAGCCGGATACCGTGCGCGCAGTGGTGCGCCAGCACTTGAGCGGCCGGCGCAATCACACCTACCTTCTCATGGCGATGATGATTTTCGAGCTGGGTCAGCGCTATCTGTGCGGCGCGGGTTCCGCGGAATGGCATCCCGAAGCTATTCGAGCGACAGCGCTCGAGCGCTAAATGGCTGCCACCAGATCTTGAACAAGATGCGCAAACACGATGCCTACTGAAACCACTGCATTTCAGCCAATGCAAGAAACGTCTGGCGGACCCGTTGTTGATGTCTACCGGGACATCGATGCCAATTCGTGCCAATACTTCGTACCCGGCGACGGATGGGCAGTAGGTCGGCGCCTGGGTCACCATCCGTCATGGCTGCGGGTACTGCAGGATGCTTTCCGACATGCTCCCATTTGGCTTGAAGCGAAACGTGCCGGGCGTGTGGCAGGTGTTCTCCCACTGGCTCACGTGCGGAGCCGGGTATTCGGCAGTTTTCTAGTGAGCCTGCCGTACCTCAATTCGGCTGGGGTGCTGGCAGAGGATCACGATGTGGCAGCTACGCTGATCGACCGGGCAGTGGAACTGGCAGATGAGCTTGACGTCCGCTATTTGGAATTGCGACACGAGGTGCGGCACGAGCATCCTGCGTTGACACAGGAACTCACACACAAGGTGCACATGCGGCGCGAGTTGCCCGGTGCGCCTGCAGAGCTGTTCAAACAGCTCGAATCGAAAGTCCGCAATCAGATCCGCAAGGCGGAAAAACAAGAACTGACGATTCACTGGGGTGGACAATCGTTGATCGCTGACTTCTACGATGTTTTTAGTCGGAACATGCGCGATTTGGGGACACCCGTTTATAGCGTTCGGCTGTTCGAGAATATCCTCCGCTATTTTCCCGACGAGGCCGAACTGTGCATTGTCCGCCTGCACGGGAAACCGGTGGCTGGAGCCATTATCGTTCATGGCCACGGGGTGACTGAAGTGCCTAGCGCCAGTTCGTTACGGGCGTATAACGTCACGTGCGCGAATATGTTGCTGTACTGGCATCTTTTGCAGCGTGCGATCGAGCGGGGACAACAGGTATTCGACTTCGGCCGCAGCAGCTATGACAGCAGCACTTACGCTTTCAAGAAGCAGTGGGGAGCCACTCCCAAGCCAGCTGTGTGGCAGTATTACCTCCGCAAGGGTCCCGCGAATGCGATGCGGCCCGACTCCGGTCGATACGACATGTTTATCCGTATCTGGAAGCGGTTGCCGGTCGCATTTACGCGTTTGGTCGGTCCCGCTATTTCGCGGGGAATCCCGTGAACTACCTCGGCACATTGAACAGTACCCCCCGATAAGCCGTAATGATTTCCGCTGACTGTCAACCAGTTTGCGCACTACAACCTGGCCAATCGGACCCCAGATCCCGGTACCGGGCGTGGTTAGTTGACCTGGATGGAACGCTGTACCACCAGCATTTGGTGCGCCTGGCGATGGGGGCCGAGTTGCTTTTCGGACATTGGCGGGTGATCCCCCTTTTGCAGGCATTTCGCGTCGCGCAAGAGAACATGCGGCAAGAAGCTGGACGGACATTCAATTGCCCGTATCATGGACAAGTCGAGCGTGTGGCAGAGCAATTTGGTACGACTGCAGAACACGTACGTTCGACCGTGCAGTACTGGATGGTACAGCGGCCCCTTAAATGGCTGCGACTTTTTCGGCGCCGTCAACTGATTGCCGAAATTGGCTCTTTTCACCGGCGTGGTGGACGAACAGCCGTGGTGAGTGATTATCCCGCGGCGAAAAAACTGACGGCGTTAGGCGCCGATTCCATTTTCGACGTCGTGGTCGCGAATGGCGAGGTGCAGGGGGCTTACCGCCTTAAACCCTGGCCAGACGGATTCCTTTTGGCCGCTAGTCAATTGGGAGTATCACCGGAGGAATGTCTGGTGCTGGGAGACCGCGACGATACCGATGGAGAGGCGGCACGGCGAGCCAAAATGTCGTTCGAACTTGTTACTTAAACGTGTGGATTGGACATGCCCCACCTGCCAAAAAAATGGGGCAGATTTTCTTTTACCTACGCGATTTGAACGGGTATAGTACTGCGTCTTGCGTGCCAAGGCGGTACGCATTGAGATCCTAATGCGGGGATAATATTGGATGCCGATTCTTCCCAAAGACACGAGTATCTTCCCAGAGGATTTGCTGAGCGAGACAATGCCTGAAAGGGATGGGAGACGCTGGTGGGTCACCTTCACCAGGTCTAATCAGGAGAAGGCGCAGGCACGGTTTCTGCTCGCCGAGAAGATTCCGTTCTTTCTGCCGCTGGTTGCCAAAGAGAACCTGATTCGCGGCCGTGTCATCCACTCTTACATCCCGCTCTTTTCGAGATATCTATTCTTGTTTGCATCGGAGGACGAACGCGTGCGAAGCCTCACCCACAATCGTGTCGACCATCTTCTGGCTGTGGCAGACCAGGACGAGCTTTTTGACGACTTACAACATGTGAATTGCCTCATTGAATCCGGCGCGCCATTGACGGTGGAGAGCCGCTTGGTGCCTGGTAAGCGAGTTCGCGTGCGTGCAGGTTCTTTACGGGGGCTGGAAGGTACGGTGACTTTGCGCCGCGGTGAGAAGCGTCTCCTGGTAGCCGTCCAATTCCTCCAAAGCGGCGTGTCTGTGGAGATCGATGACTTCATGCTTGAGCCCATCGACTAATGCCTGTGGTCGATGCTAACGAACTGACCGATCGGCTCACCGGACGTTTGGCCGGCATGAATCAGAGGCGCAGGCGACGGCGTTTCTTCATTGCGATCGTGTCTCTCTTCGGGCTGCTGACGACGATGCTTTTCGCAGCTGCTCTGATTTGGATTCTGACCGATTGAAGATGGATTTCTCTCCAATGAGGGAGCCTGCTGGAAGCAATACGAAAGAACCGATGCGCTTCGGCCCGCAGGCCATGCCGACCCGGCTCAATGTAGCGCTGGCTGCTTTCTTGTTCAGCATCTTTGCTGTTTACGGTTCCCTGGTTCCTCTGCGATATCAATCTTTGGAGCTTGCGGAAGCTTTGGAACGATTTCGGCAAGTTCCGATGCTCCAGTTAAGTGTCGATTCTCGCGCCGACTGGGTGGCCAACTTGCTGTTGTTTATGCCGCTCGGCTTTTTGTGGTTGGGCGCTTGCAGCCTGGATCGTCCCAAATGGCTCGGTCTGCTCTACGCCATCATCGTCGTGCCAGCATGCACCGCCGTCAGCGTGGGACTGGAATTCACGCAGTTATGGTTTCCCCCTCGGACCGTGTCCCAAAATGACATCATTGCCGAATCCATCGGGGCCGTTGCGGGTGCCGGTTTGTGGATCGCGCTGGGTCAGACCTCCGTGAACTGGTTGAGAAGTTTCACCACGGACCTGCGGCCCAAGAAACAGATCGATTGGCTGCTGCAGCTGTATGTGCTGGGATTTCTGGTCTATGCCCTGTTGCCCCTCGACCTGACCATCAGCCTTTCGGAAATCTACCGCAAGTTCAAGGAAGGTCGAATCCTATTGATCCCTTTCACTTATCGGTTCGACTCCATTTACAACCAGATTTATCAGCTGACCATGGACGCAATTGTTTTTGTGCCGGTCGGAGCGTGGATTGCGACAACTTTTACACGCAGCGATCATCGAGTCCGGTCGCCGCGCTTCTGCGCGGTGTTGGGGGGAGCCCTATCGGCCGCAATCGAACTCGCTCAGGTCTTCGTTTACAGCCGCTTTGTTGATACGTCCGATATCCTCACGGGGACCGTGGGGGCAGCTCTTGGCGGGTGGATCATGGGTCGCTGGGCTGGTGCTGGCGCCCCCGTTCCAGTTACCTCCGAGTCCGGCCGGTTCCGAAAGTTGTGGAGAGGGGTGACTTGGCTGAGCGGTGCGTTTCTCTATGGAGCCGTGCTGACGGCCGTTTTCTGGAGCCCGTATGAATTTGTCTGGGATGTTGACCTAGCAAAACAGCGGTGGGCCGAGTTTTTCCGCACACCTTTTGAAGCGTTGTATTGGGGGAGCGAGTTTCATGCGGTCCAGCAAGTATTGCGGAAGTTGCTGTTTTTCGCCCCGCTGGGAGCCATTTTGACGCAGGTAGCTGCGCAAGTTGCCGATTACCGACTCCGACGCCTTTTGCTCGCCCTATTGCTTTCAACCGGCGTCGCGCTGGCCCTTGGAATCGAACTGGGACAGCTTTTCTTGCCTGAGCATGTGTCGGACTTCACCGACGTTTTGTTGTGCTCGGCCGGCGTGGCACTGGGAATGGCTCTTTGTAGCCGAGTGTTGAAACGCAAGATCCAATCGGAGAACCCAACGTTTGCTCACCGGCTGGGCGATCGTGCCGGTGGAGTCAACCTGTAATAGTGCGAGTAGTTCATAAAGGCGCTGGCCGTGCCGGTTCGGCGCATTTTAGGATCGCGGATCTGCTCAACCTGCCCCTGCAGACTGTTCAACTGCGAACGCTGGTCAGAAATTCGACTCTGCAGCTGCTGAAAATTCTGTTGTGTCCGAATGTCCGGCGCTACGATAGCGTTGCGCCGGTCGAGCAATCCAACATCTGCCCGGAAATAGTCGAGGTAGGGCGAGAGCGCTGGTCGGCTCGGAGGCTGGTATTGCCGCTGTTGTCCCTCGGCAGCAATCGCAATGCCCAAAACAAGAATTAACCAAATCGGCACGACCAACCTGCGAGTATTCACTCAGAGCTTCCTTTATTGTTGAACAGCCGTACTTTGGTAGAGGATATCCTGCGACCCTACTTTGAAACAAGCAGTTCATCAGTTATCACAAGCACTGCATGGCAGAATGCGATTTTCGTTTCAGGTGGCAGTATCGCTCGATCTGGCATTATCGGCAGTAACGCCAGAATTCTTTGGCCTAGACGACCAAAGTTCTGTCGAGCAATGAAAATCAGTTCGTGGGCAGTTTTGTTGTCATTTAAAAAGCTACCCTTATTATCATAAATAGCGTTGTCTGGATTTGTGACTCTTAGGTTGAACGCGACGGGATTTTGGGACTGGCACGTGGATTTTTCCCGACTAGACGGCAAGCGAATCGCTATCGTGTTTCAGGGCACGGCAGAATCTTTTGTCGTTTGCGGAACGGCAACCTACGAATTGGATCGGATCGCGGGTAATTCCATCCGGATTCCCATTCAGGAAGGTGGCGAACTCGAGGAGGGCGAGCCCCACGTCATCGTTTACGAGAAAGCGGGCCGCTTCACGATTGCGGACGACACGGAACACGGTTGTGAATACTGCGTTATTGTCAATGTCTCGCCGCCGAAGCTACCAATGGAAAACAAACCTAAGCGTCCGCACGACAACTAACGACAAGTTTACCCGTTGGATGCATCACGGATTCATGTCCCGGGGCCCATTCTCCGCTTGAGGAAACCTCCCTGGGTCCTGGGGTCGGTTCACGTCGAGCCAATCGAGGAACTCTTCTACCTCATGAAGGGGCATTCCCAACTCGATTGCCCTCTTAATCGCCGCGTCTAGTTCGGCGGGTGAAACTGTATGCGATAGCAGCAGTTTTGGAATCTCATGGCTCATCGTGTTGCCCCAGCGAGTGAACCGGTTTGGGGTATCTTAACAACTTCGGCGACAACGAAGTAGGTGCACGATCTACGCCGATGAAGCGGTAATTTGATCGATTCAGTTGGGCTAGGATCAACGATGGCACCTTCGCCCCGAGCTGGCCTGTCTTTGCCACGACGCGCACCATAAGCCGGGGCGTCTCTTCCGACGCAGGTCGGCGGAGGCGAATGGGTGGCAGTTACACTCTACTTTCCGTTGCAATCCGAATTTGGCTGCCCTGTTTTTACAGCACACCAGGATTTCCACTGGTTCAAGCTTGCGAGCAGGCCATGTGCGACATAGTGTTTCGTCGGGTTTTTCCGCGGAAACGCTGCGATCGAATCCGTGTAGACCGACAATCCTTTGCAAGGGATAGAAGCGATGACACCAGGCAGATATTACGAATGCGTCGGGCCGGAACAGGCGACCCGCGCACTGTTCGAAAAAGCTCGTTCTGGACTGCACGACGAACTGCGACAGAGCCGGCGATTTCCATTTTTCCAACCGGTGACCATCGACACCCTGCAGGATGGAACTGAGTGTTTATCGGCCTTTTCTCGCGATATCTCGCCGCGGGGGATTGGCCTTTTGTTGAACTGGCCTTTGAAACTCCGGCCGGTAAATCTAAGAATTCATTTTGGCGAGGATGAAGAGATTCCCATCACTGGATACGTTCGATGGTGTCAGCCATGCGGGCACGGTTGGTACGTGGCGGGAGTCAGTTTCAACGACGGAGACGGTGACGGTGACGAAATCGGCTACACGGTAGGTGGCTTCACCGGGTAGGTTGGTTAGCCTGCACGGCCACTACAATCCAAACAATTCCGACTCCTGATTTCGGGAAGCCGTAATAACGCGGACCTCTGGACCGAGTCTCGGCTTCCTCGTTGCGTCTGACCGCGTATGACCTAACATTTCGAAGGGGGTAGCGAGAAACCGAGGTGTGCGGAAAGGGGTAGATCCATGAAACAAAAGCATGCCGTTCACCATGCGTCGGTTTCGCAAATAATGCATCGTGAACCGATCACCATTCTTGGCAACGAACCCATTCGGAGCGCTGTCGAGAAAATGGGTGTGCACGGGATTCGCCATCTGGTTGTTATGTCGTCAGCAGAAAGCGTTTGTGGCTTGATTTCTCTACGAGATGCCTTTCGCTATCTTGCCGAAAACAGACAAGGAAGTGCGAGAGTACGCGATGCAATGACCGCACCCATTATCTCGGCGGATCCGGAAATGTCAGTTTCCGAGGCGGCACAGTTGATGCGCAAACAAAGAATTGGCTGTTTGCTGATCGTCTCAGCCACACATCATCTGATTGGCATCGTGACTCGGTCCGACGTTCTCGAATTTGTCAGTTCCTAGACGATCTGGATCGTGCGGGACACTCTCATTCTTTTACGACGCGTAACGAAACGCAAGGAGGAAGCAGACCCTCTTCTGCCCTCCATCACCCGCGTTGGCGCCAGGCTCGCCTCCTCGGTCACGCGATAATCTCGGTGATCGGTTTGCCGCGGTCCATGTCGATGCGCTTTCGGCCGGGGATGTCGAGTTGCAACGGGTCGAGGCCGAGTTGGTGAAGCACGGTGGCGTGGATGTCGGTGACATAATGGGGATGCTCGACGGCGTGGAAACCGAGTTCGTCTGTTGCGCCGTGGACGACGCCTCCTTTGATCCCGCCCCCGGCGATCCATGCACAGAAGCCATTGGGATGATGATCTCGCCCATTCCCTTCGGCACCCGGCGAGCGGCCGAACTCCGTACCCCACACGACGAGGGTCTCATCGAGCATACCGCGACGCTTGAGATCTTTGAGCAGTCCGGCGATTGGCTTGTCGACTTGGGCGGAAAGCTTGGAGTGATTGTCGACGATGCCGGAATGAGCATCCCACGCTCCGCCCCCTCCCCCTCCGTGGAACACCTGCACAAACCGTACGCCTTGTTCGACAAGGCGTCGGGCGGCGACACAGAGTTGGCCGAATGGACGCGTTGTGTCCTGGTCGAGCCCGTACAATTTCGCTGTCGATTCGTGCTCAGTGGCGAGATTCAAGGTCTCCGGCACTGCCGTCTGCATGCCGAAAGCCAGCTCGTAACTCTTAATGCGCGCCCGCAGTTGTGGGTCGTCGGGATAGTCGATCCCCGAGAGTTGATTCAGCCGGCCGAGTAGGCTGAACGTGGCGGCCCGTTCCTCGGGGAGCAAGCCTCCGCCGGCCGGAGACACAAACGGCAGCGGCGTTGCGCTACCAACATCGAGTCGCACGCCCGCGTGCTCAGGACCCAAGTAGCCAGCTCCGTGAGTCCACTCTCCGCCACAGCAGTCGCCGGTCGGTTGGCCCAGGACCACATATTCGGGGAGATTCTGGTTCGTCGTTCCCAAGCCATAGCTGATCCATGATCCAATCGTCGGAAACGAACCTTCTCGCGGATGGCGGCCCGTGTGCCACGTGAGTTGTGTGCCATGGTCGTTATGGATTGTCCATAACGAGCGGATGACGGCCAGATCGTCGGCACACTCGCCGATGTGTTTGAACCAGTCTCCGACGGCCAGACCGCTTTCGCCGTATCGCTGAAAACCCGTCTGCAGTTTCATCAGCATCTTGCGATTCCCGTGTCCCGGATTAATGCCGACGAGATTTCGGAACACTCGCTTTTCGTCAAGGATGTCGCTGTAGGGCGTGTCACTGATCGATTTACCGTCGTACTTACTGAGTTCGGGCTTGGGATCGAAGCTCTCCACATGGCTCACTCCGCCGCAGAGGAACAGCCAGATGACGCTCTTCGCCTTGGGCTGAAGCGGTGAGCCGAGCGCGCCAGGATCAGCGGCCTTCGCGACACCGTCCTTGAACAACATCGCACCGAGGGCCAGCCCGGTGAACCCCATTCCAGTATCAACCAGGAACGAGCGGCGAGTCACACCGGGACAGCGGGAATGTTGGGAAGGCATGAAATTTCTCCGAACTGCAGTCAAACAACTAACCTTTGCGGCACAATCAGTGTTATCGGATCGTCACGAAATCATTGTGATTGAGCAGGGCATGTACAAGTTGCTCTCTGGCCCTCAGTCGCGGATTGGCCGAAGGCTTGGTGCCGTCTGCGGAGTTCGTTGCCGCATTCGTCAAACGCGCTTGGTTCTGCGCGAAGAACCGTTCCTGTTCGACGAGAAACTCGAGGCACAGGGACAGTTCGTTGTCGGTCGTTGGCCGGGCCAGCACTTGTTCGACCGCGGCCACCACAAACGGAGCTTCTTCCGCACCAAGTTCCTCGTTCAATCGACGGGCCAACAATCGGGCTTGGGTCAGAGTCAATTCACTATTGGCAAGTGCCAGCGCCTGCTGCGGATTCACACTCTCTCGCCGTTCATAGCATTCGCCCACGCTGGCGCAGTCGAACAGTTTCAAAAGCAGCATCTGCTTCTCGGCGGCATGACGGAAGTAGAGGCTGCGCCGCTTCATCGTCAGCCCTTGCGCGTGGTCCAGGTCAGAACCACCCATCGCCAGGTCAAGTTGGCCGGCGACGTAAAACGCGCTATCGCGGACCACTTCGGCCTCCATGCGTCGGGTCGGAGCACGCCACAAGTAGCGGTTGTCCGGATCGAGCTTCCCATTCTCCGAGTCCAGCGTCGACGCCAGACGGTAGGAACGCGAGGTGACAATCAGCCGATGGATATGCTTCATCGTCCACGGGCGTGCCGAATTGCTGGAGTGCTGCGGGTCGACCAATTCGGCTGCCAACCAGTCGAGCAACTGTTGATTGACCGGCCGCTCGCCGCTGATACCGAAGTTAAAGACGCTCGGCACGAGAGCCGAGTGGAAATGTCTCGACCAGAGGTGATTCACGGCAACACGTGCCGTCAACGGATTTCGCGGATCAACAATCCAGCGTGCTAGTGCCAGACGCCGGCCGGTGCTTGACGAGGGATACGTTGTAACAGTTCGCTTTGCGTAGTCCGTAGTCGGCTCCTGTTGAGCCGTTTTTTCGGCCTGCATTCGCTTGGCTTCGGTATCGCTTATCTTCTTGTCGGCTGCCGCAAGCTTGGCAACCAGCGGTGCGACCTTCGGATTTTTTTCCTCTGCGCCCTCAGCGCCCGCGGCCTTACGAGCTGCCTCGAAATCGTTGCTTATGGCGAGCTGTTCCTTCTTTGCGACGTGAGCGTCGCGTCGACTTTCGACCAGGGCCAGCTGACGCTGGACAGTGGTGGCTGCTTTGGCGGCAGTCATCCACGCCTCGCTTGCCTTGTCGCCACCTTCCTCAAATTGCTCGACAGCCACTGTCGCAGCGAACGAAGTGTGCTTGGCCTCGGCGACGGCGTGCTCGAGTTCCGCCAATGCGACCGCCGCTTCGTCAGACGGAGTCTTCTTCTTGAGATCGTCGACCTTCTGTCGGGCAGCGGTCACGGTTCGCTCGCTGGCGGCCAAGTCATCGCGCACGACGAACTCCTGTCGCGCCGGATCGTACGTCTCGCGAGGCAGTTTGACCTCGGCGATTTGAAAGTCAGCCTCGCGCAATAAAGCTGGTACGCCGGGAGTGATGACGCGATCTTTTTGCGGAGTCCGCTCGTCACCGCGCAGAAAGACATAAGTCGGAGCTGCGGGATCCTTGTCGAAGACGCGGGGCAGTCCATCGACCGCCGTGTCAGCCACGCCGGGAAATCGATCGAGCCGAACGTGATGCGGTTCGAAGATCGCGCGGAAACTGTAATACTCCTGCTGCTCCAGTGGGTCGGTCATGTGATCATGACAGCGGGCACAGTTCATCGTCAGAGCCAGAAACGCTTTCGCTGTGTGCTCGACCGTGTCTTGCAGCCATTGCTCGCGACTGAGGAGCTTGAAGTTGCGAGCCAGAAATCCGGTGGCTCGCAGGCGGTCGCGATCGGCCGGAGCGACTTCGTCGCCGGCGAGCATGTCCACCACCATCTCGTCGTAAGGACGGTCCGCGTTGAGCGATTCGATAATCCAATCGCGCCAGTGCCAGATGTGCGGCTGGCTATCGCGTACCTGCTGGCCCCACCCAGCCCAATCACTGTAACGCCACACGTCCATCCAATGCCGACCCCAACGTTCGCCGTAGCGTGGGCTGGCGAGAAGTCGATCGATAACATTTTCGTAGGCCAGCGGAGACTCGTCGGCCAAAAACGCACGCATCTCTTCGCGAGTCGGCGGCAGTCCGGTCAGATCGAGATAGATTCGCCGCAACAACACGTGACGATCGGCTTCGGGTCGAGATTTCAGGCCGTGCCGTTCGTGCTCAACGGCGATGAAGGCATCAATAGGATTACGAACCCAGTCCGCGGCAGTGACTTGCGGCACGATGGGACGCTGCACAGGCTGGAAGGCCCAGTGACTGCGAGGATCGGCGGCAGGCATTTCCGCCGGGGCCTGCGCTCCCTCATCGATCCACCGGCGCAGCAGGTCGACCTGTTCGGCACTCAGTCGCTCACCGTTTCCTTCGGGCGGCATCTGGGACATCCCTTCGCTGCCAGTCACGGCGTGAATCAAGCGACTCTCACTGCTCTTGCCCGGCACGACGGCACGGCCCAACTCGCCTCCCTTGATCAGCAGCTCGGCCGTGTCCATGCGAAATCCGGACTTCTGCCTGAGGGGACTGTGGCAAACCTGGCAGTGTTTCGCGAGCAGAGGCTTGACGCCCCGCAGATAGTCCACGCGCTCCGCCCCACGCAGCGGCTGTCCCAATATTCCAAACAGCGCGGCGATACCACAGGAAACAGAACGCAAATGGGACGTTTTCATGGGACAAACCACTGCGAGCGGAATGAAGTCGGTTTTTTCATGTGCCATTTGCCATTTGGTGCGGGTTCAGCCGGTCCGGTCTAGTGGTCTACCAAATGTGAATTGACAAGTACGATGGCCTTCCAAGGCCGTCGGATTCATGGTCGGTCTAGGAAGGTCAACCTACCAACTCCGCCTTGCCAGAGTACTAGAACGCGTCCTTTGACCCTCGATCATACACAATCATCGTCTTCAGGATATGAAGAGTCCAATGACCGTCTCTACGCTGAAGGCGTAAAAGCGATTTGCATCGGGTTGAATCCGAATTGCTAAGGGGTCTCTGGTGCTGGTGGAGTCTTTTGACTTCGCCGTTGCGCCACGAACTTGTGCAGCAGCATTTTATCGCGCAACATGCGGGCCAGATCGTCGGCCAGGTCCTCAAACAGCGGCCGATAGCTTTCGATCAGTTCGACCTCGCCGGTGTCCCCCGGTCCGCTGGGCACTGGTAGCCGCTGGCGCCAGCGCAACGAGGTCAGCACTTCGCCGCGCAGAAAATCGAACACATCGACCCCCGTCGTCGGCATCACGCCGATCGCCAGCGAAATGGCCTCTTCCTCGGCGCGGCCCATGTGCCAGTAGCCGGAGGGAATGTAGAGCCAGTCTCCCGCCTGCAAACGGCATCGTATCAGGGGCATGATCTCCCGCTCGTATTGCATATCGGCGGGAAGCTGCTGATGCACAGGCCAAGGGTTCACCGTGTTTTTGCGAATCGAATATTCCTTGCTCCCCGTGGTCTGGACGATGAACACTTCTTCGGCATCGTAGTGCCACCCGAAACCAAACTGGCTTCCTGGAGTGCAATACAAGTGGATGTTCACTTCGCCGCACAAGTCTCGCGAGAAACCTGCGGCCCATTCCGTCAATGCGGGAATGTGTCGTTCCGCATGTCGCACCAGTAGCGTGTACCCCTCGGCGGCCAGCACCCGTGCCTGCTCCAGCGAGCAAGGAAGCGTGCCGGACCATCGTTCGCCACCGCGCACTACCATCAGATCGGGTTCCGGTTGCGAGAGAATCTCACCAATCGTCTCCCAACTGCCGAGGGGCACCAGCTCCTGTGCAGCTCCGGAGAGTGCAAAGGGGAGCTTCTGGTAATGCTCGGTGAGAAAAGTTGCCGCGGGAAGTGCGCCCAACAGACGCTGGATCATGTCATGGTTTTAGCAGCAAGCCGTGGGAAAAGTAGTTAGTGCACTGTCAATTATGGAATGATGGATGGCATTCGGGAGGGCGAGGCTCCTGCCGAGCTGGAACCAACTCCGGCTCGGCAGGAG
>CAZFLF010000070.1:0-12649 GCA_964519825.1 uncultured Pirellulaceae bacterium
TCGGCAAGGCGTCCTAAGGCTACTCCGTCGATTCCGGCAATGCCCGCCTGGGAGTCCATAACGCCGGGCGGGGGCTCACCACTGAAGGCAATCTCGTAATAGCCCAACATCATTTCTTCCCAGGTCTGGTCACCCCAACGGACGTTTTTCGACGGATCGGGATTGGCCAAATTCTCCGCGGAGTTGTCGAAGTGAGCGACGCAGTGCAGCTTCGTGCCAGCCGGCAGCCGCTTGGGTTCTGCCAGGTTGTAGTGCGTCTGCCAATTGAAGTCATAGTGTGGGACGTTGAGCAGCGTTTCCTTGGTGCCATCGGGATAAATTGCCTCATAGTGGAAGGACTTCCCGCGGAAATGCATGTGGGGCGTCAGGGACATCAACAGCATGTCCTTGGGATAATCTCTCGAGGTGGACTCGACACGATAATTCGGATCGTTGGCCGGAATTACAAAGCCAGCGTTTCCAGCCACATTGGTAACCATCTGCTGTTTGACCTCGTCCGCCTTCACAAAGATGAATCCGACCTGGCTGCGGTCGGTTTGCGGCGTGCCGACAGGCGTGTAGTGCACCTGGAAGATCAGCTTCGATCCCGCCGGAATCCGCTTGGCCATCCCGGGCGCGTAGGGTTCGGCGATCAGACCCGGTACGTAAGCCGTAAAGTGTTGCCGTCCCGACGCTCCCTGCCGAGCGCCTGGTGGCATCACGAACACGATGATGTGATGGACGACCGCACGGTTGCCCGGAAGTACCTGGGATGCTTTGACCCACTTGTCCTCCTGGAACCCCGGATCGACGACGAAGTACTGGTACTTGACCTCTCCCTCGGACGGAACGTTGTAGGGCTTTTCGGTCATAAAGAACGTCTGGTCTGGCTCGCGCGGCAGTTGCCAGCCAGTGATGTATTTGCGCGGCGCGGGCGCATCTGCCGGGTTGCCTTGTGGCGCGCCATCGGCAACCCATTGATGAATCAGTTGCTTCTCTTCGCTCGATAACCGGCGGTCGTTGGCAAACTTGCCATAATGCGGGTCGGCGTGCCACGGAGGCATCCGCTCCTGCCGCACCACTTCGTCAATCATCTCCGCCCAACCGACGGCTTCGTCGTAATTCGTTAGAGCAAACGGAGCGATCTCACCGGCTCGATGGCATTCCACGCACCGATCTTGGAACAGGCGAGCGATTTGATTCGAGTAAGTTACCGCGGAATCGGATTTCGCCTCACGGACGCGGCCGATGAGACAGCCGACCGATTCGGTGCGGGGAGTCGAGACCGTTTTCCCAGCCAACAGTTCATCTAATGCCCGCACTAGATCGTTCGACGTGGCCTCCTTGCGCTGCACACCGACTGCATAGTGGTCGTCGATCCGGCCGCAGTAGCGAATTACACGCTTCGCATCGAGCACGAATATCTCCGGCGTCCGGCGAGCGCCGACCTGGTCCGCCAAGTGATTGCCTAAGTCTTTTAGGATCGGAAACTTCACTTCGTGGGTCCGGACAAAGGCGGCGAGTTCTGTGACCGAGTCCTGCTGGTTCGAACTGATCCCGAGCATTGTCACGCCGCGACCCTCATACTGCTGGGCCAGCTTGACCAGCCGCGGCATGTAGAGCTTCGCCAGCGGGCACTCCGTGCCGACGAAGGCGAGGACGACCAGCGGCTTGTCGCGGAGATCATCCAGCGAGTGAGTCGCACCGCGAAAGTCCTGCAGCGAAAAGTTCTCGACTTTTTGGCCGAGTTGCGGTTGAATTTCAGCGGCGACGACCAGGTTCAGACACCCAATGCATGCCAGAACAGCCATGGTATTGAGCAGAATTCGTTTCATTGGATTCGGTAGCCCCCGATATCTTTGAAAACTGTATCTTGGGAAACAGTGGTTTCACGTTGAAGACGATCGCAGTTAGCCAGCGATCGCAATCCGAAGCGTTAGCGAGGCAGAAGTACGCGAGGGTTCTGCCTCGCTAACGCCTCGGGTTACGGATCACAAATCGACAATAGCAATACAAGATTCAATAAATGAAGCGGTCCGTGCAGCATGGCTGGAACAGTGGAATCATTGCGAGCCTACCGTACGGTCGGTAGACTCTATCGCCATTCGCGATTTGCTGTCAAGAAGAGGCTGCTTGAAGCAGAAGGTCCGCACCCGATAGGTGAGCATCAACCGCGATGACGCGCATCGACCCTTCACTGCCGATCGCAGCCGTCGGGACGCCGACACGCTTGCCGGAATCCGCTCCGACCTCCGCCTGGTTGCTACTTGCGCTGCTCACATTGCTCAACGTCATCAACTTCGTCGATCGACAGTTGATTACCAGCTTGCAAATTCCGCTGCGGGAAGACCCGGAGTTGCGGTTGACCAATGTTCAGAATCAATTGCTGGCGGGGTATGCGTTCTCAGTCGTGTACGCGCTGGCGGGACTGTATCTGGGTACGCTTGCCGATCGCTGCAATCGACCGCGGTTGCTCGCCTTGGGGTTGTTGGTTTGGAGTGCCATGACTGCGGCAACCGGTCTGGCCGGAAACTTCTGGCAGATGGGACTAGCCCGGATCTTCGTGGCCTTCGGCGAAGCGACGTTGACTCCTGCGGCAGTCGCCATGCTGGGGGACGTGTTTCGCCCGCGCCAGCGGGCCTTGGCATCCGGACTCTACTACCTGGGCATTCCGCTGGGGGCAAGCTTCAGCCTGATCGTCGCCAACCTACTCTGGCCCATTCCCTGGATCGGCTGGCGCGGCTGTTTCTACATTTTGGGCGCGATCGGCCTAACTCTGGTTGTCCCCTTATTGTTTCTCAAGGACCCGCGCCGCGGGGGAACGGAAGATCAGCCAGTTCCTGCTCCCCGAGAGCCGGCGCGCGGGCGCCCTGGAGTCGCATTCCTCGGTTTGATCGGCGAAATCTTCGCGACACTTCGCCGAGCGCCGGCCCTGGCGCTGACGATGTTGGGAGCCATGCTCATCAATATCAGCGTCGGTGCCACTTGGCTTGATTCCTCGTTTCTGAACGCGGAGCGGGGCTTTACTAAACAGGGCGCTCCTATTTTCCTCGGTACCATCTTTCTATTCGGGGGTACTCTCGGGAATATTCTCGGCGGCTGGTTGGGAGACCGATTGAATCGGCATTGGAGCGGCGGACGGTTGCTGGCTCTGGTCGCGTTGCAGCTCGCCGTTTGTCCGTTCACGATCGCGTTTCGCTTCTTGCCCGGCGATTTTCGTTCGGGCCTCGCCGTGTGCTGGTTTTTCGGATCGATTCTGGTCACGTGCATGTATGGTCCCGTCCTGGCGACGGTCCAGGAACTGACCCCTGTCCGCTTGCGGGCCACGATGGTCGCATTCTTGTTGATCGGCCTGAACATATTCGGCGCCTCGCTCGGGGCAATCATCGCGGCCTGGCTGACGAGCGTTTTCCACAGTTATACCTGGGGGATTTTCGTTACCTCGCTGGCCAGCCTGTTCTCGATTCCGTTGCTCGTGTTGGCCTTTCGCCGTTACCACGCCGACCTCGTCCGCACCACCACCTAGAGATATACATCGACTCATATTCCTGCCCACAAATCTTCCTGCCCGTAACTCCTGGTTGCAGACGGGCAGGAAGATTTACGGGCAGGAACATCGCACAAAAATGCAACCGATTTGTAGATTGAAGAATGAGGAGTGCAACCGATGGCTGACCTCGTTTCCTTGACCTGCGACGGAAATATCGGCGTCATCACCGTCGACAACCCGCCCGTCAATGCGCTCAGCCCCGGCGTGCCCGAATTAATCCAGACGTGCCTGAAGGCGTGTGAGCGCGACGTTTCCATCCACGCGATTGTGTTGATCGGCGGCGGACGCACGTTCATCGCCGGGGCCGATATCAAGGAGTTTGGCAAGATCACCTCTGGCCAAAAAAAATGGAGTGATCTCGGAATTCGACCCATGTTCCCGGCCTTGGAAGACTGCCCAAAGCCTATCGTCGCCGCCATCCACGGCACGGCCTTTGGCGGCGGGCTGGAGACGGCCTTGGCTTGCCATTACCGTGTGGCGGTAGCTTCCGCCCAGGTTGGACAACCGGAAGTGAAGTTGGGCCTGATCCCAGGTGCCGGGGGGACTCAACGGCTACCAAGGTTAGCGGGCCTCGCCAAGGCGGCCGAGATGTGTGCCATCGGCGACCCGCTGCCTGCCGCCGAAGCGCTGCGAGCCGGGATCATCGATCGAATTGTCGAGGGAGATCTGCTTCGCGGTGCCGTCGACTTTGCGCGCGAAGTGGCGGCGCGTGGAAAACCACCTCGCAAGACCTGCGAACTTGGTATTCCGCCGGGCGATGCGCAGGCCCTCACGGCGGTGCGGGCGATCGTGGCCAAGCGCGCCCGCGGTCTCGAAGCGCCGCTCAAAGCGATCGAAGCCGTCGAGGCCGCCACGTTGCCGTTCGCGGAGGGGTGCCAGAAAGAAGCCGAATTCTTCACGCAGTGCCTGTTCTCCGAACAGTCGAAGGCCCTGATCCACGTCTTCTTCGGCGAGCGCGCGGTGAGCAAGATTCCGGGCATCGGTAAGGAGACACCCCTTTTTCCCATCCGGCAAGCGGCCGTGGTAGGGGCTGGCACGATGGGAGGCGGCATTACGATGGCCTACGCCAACGCCGGCATTCCGGTGCTGCTCAAGGAAGCGAGCCAGGAGGCTCTCGACCGCGGACTGGCGATCATCCGCAAGAACTATGCTGCCACGGTGCAAAAGGGGCGCTTGACGCAACAAAAGATGGACGAGCGACTAGCGTTGATTCAGCCGACCCTCACGTACGAGCGCTTTCCGGAAGCCGATATAGTAGTCGAGGCGGTATTCGAGGGGATGCAACTGAAGAAGCAAGTCTTCGCTGAGCTGGATCCCGTGACCCGGCCAGACACGATTCTCGCCTCGAACACATCCACGCTGGACATCGATGCGATTGCCGCCGCAACTAGCCGACCGCAGCAGGTGATTGGGCATCACTTCTTCAGTCCAGCCAATGTTATGCGGCTGTTGGAGATCGTGCGTGGCCGGCAGTCCAGTCCACAAGTGATCGCGACATCGATGGCACTGGCAAAGAAGCTGGGCAAGATCGGCGTGCTCGTCGGGAACTGTCGTGGCTTCGTCGGCAACCGCATGTTCGAACCGTACCAGCGCGAAGCACAGTTCCTGCTCGAGGAAGGCGCACGGGTGGAGGAGGTTGACGCCGCTCTGGTCGAATTCGGCATGGCACTGGGACCCTTGGCCGTCGCCGATCTAGCGGGATTGGATGTCGCGTGGCGAATTCACAAGGAATACCAGCACCTGATCCCGCCGGGTGTACGCACCCCGTTGGTGTTGAACCTACTCTGCGAACAGGGCCGCTACGGTCAAAAGACCGGCGCTGGCTGGTATCGTTACCCCGAGGGGAGCCGGACGCCTGTTCCCGACCCTGACGTGCAGCGACTCGTAGAAGATTGCGCCCGCCAGGCCGGAATTGTCCGACGAGCCATCCCGGCTACAGAAATCGTCGAACGAATCATTTACGCACTAATCAACGAAGGGGCGAAGATCCTGTCCGAAGGTTTTGCGCTGCGGGCCGTTGACATCGACATCATCTACATTAACGGCTACGGTTTTCCAGCGTATCGCGGCGGGCCAATGTGGTTCGCCGACACGGTGGGAATCAACAAGGTCTATGAACGCATTTGCCAGTTCGAGCAGCAGCATGGCCCCGAATGGGCTCCTGCACCGCTGCTGAAGGAGCTCGCACATACGAGGAAGACGTTCGCCGAAGTCGATGCGGCAGGCCCCAACTAGCGTGGCGAAGCGGCAGCCTCCCCAGCCTTTCGGATGACCAAGTAACAAGCAAGCAGCCACACCATGGACATAGGGCCTCAAATCAAACGACCCCAACGGATCACCAGCCAGGATCTGGAACCACTCCCCTTGACGCACCAGGCGACAATTCCAGATAGCTACTTGGACGCGATGGGACACATGAACGTGATGTGGTATACGCACCTCTTCGCCCACGCCTTGATGGGCGTATTCAAGTTGGTTGGTCTGAACCGCGAATACTTCGTGGCCAACCAGGCGGGGACTTTCGCCCTCAAGCAGTTCATCTGCTATCTGGTGGAAGTGCGCGCGGGGGAGCAGGTCACGATCCGCAGCCGCTTGCTGGGATGTTCTCCGAAGCGGATGCACCTGATGCATTTCATGATGAAGGACAACGGTCAGCTATTGGCTTCGACGGCCGAAATCACGGCGGCTCACATCGATATGCGAGTTCGGCGCAGCTCTCCATTTCCCCCGCATATCGCCGAGTCCCTTAATCAACTAGTCACGGAGCACGCCGCCCTCAGCTGGGCCGCGCCAGTTTCCGGGGCAATGCAGGCGTGACGCGCCGAGTTGGCGCGGGCTGTTCTCGCCTCGCTTGCTACGGCACCGAACGGTGGATAGGATCTGCCGCCGCTGTTAGGCAGCAGTCAACTCATTTGGCTTTTTCAGTGAGGACCCTGTGAGCGCTTCTATCTCTTTGACTGGAAAAGTAGCCGTCGTTACAGGCGGCGGGCGCGGGATTGGCAAGGCGATCGCGAAGCGACTGGCGGAGGCCGGAGCCGGGGTGGTGATCGCCAGCCGCAAGCTGGAAAACCTGGAGGCCACGGCCAAGGAGTTGGCTGGGTTGCCCGGACAAGTCGTCCCGATCGCGTGCCATGTCGGCCGTCAGGACCAATTGCAAAATCTCATCCGCGAGACGGAGGACCGGCTCGGACCGGTCGATATCCTCGTCAACAACAGTGCCACGAACATCGGTCAGGGACCGGCACTCGATGTCACCGACGAGATGTTGGACAAGATGGTGGAAATCAACGTCAAAGCGGCCCTGCGCCTGGTGCGACTGACTGTCCCGAAAATGATCGAACGGAAGAGTGGAGGATCGATTATCAACATCAGCTCGATCGCCGGGCTGCACCCGCAGGCAGACGGGCTGCTCTACAGCTTTACCAAGGCCGGTCTGATTATGATGACGCGGAGTTGGGCCCGCGAGTTTGGGCCGCACGGAGTGCGGGTCAATGCCATCGCTCCAGGTCTGATCCAAACCGACTTCAGCGAACACTTTTGGAAGAACGAGCAATTCCGGACCAATCTCGAACGTACGCAGCCAATCCGGCGCATTGGCCAGCCCCAGGAAATCAGTTATGCGGTCCTCTACCTGGCGTCGGACGAAGCCTCGTTCGTCACCGGACAGGTGTTCGTCGTGGACGGTGGCATGACGGCTTGATTCTGTCTGATCGGTCGGATCTGTCGGATCTGTCGGATCAGTCCGATATGTCTGATTGTGGAGAGCAACATGCAATCTTTGGCAGGCAAGGTCGCGATCATCACGGGCGCTGGACGCGGTATCGGTCGCGAGCACGCGTTCCTCTTTGCTGCCGAAGGGGCCAAGGTGGTCGTCAACGAAATTGGCTGCGCGGCGAATGGGAGCGGCGAAAGTGACGCCGCAATGCAGGTCGTCGCAGAGATCGAGGCGCAGGGGGGCAAGGCCGTCGTGAACACCGAGCCTGTGGGGACGTTCGCGAGTGCCCGGCGAATTGTGCAAGCGGCTTTGGACCACTTCGGACGGCTCGATATCCTGGTGAACAACGCCGGCATCCTGCGCGACCGGACCCTGCTGAAGATGACCGAAGAAGAATGGGAACAGGTCATCCAGGTACATCTCACCGGCACGTTCAGTTGTTTGCAAGCGGCCGCGCGGGTGATGAAGGATCAGGGGACGGGGGGGCGGATTATCAATACCTCGTCCAGTTCCGGCTTGCTCGGCCAGTTCGGCCAAGCGAACTACGGGGCCGCCAAGGCCGGCATTCATGCACTAACTCGGATTGCCGCCCAGGAACTGGCGAAGCACAAGATCACCGTCAACGCGATTGCACCGGCCGCATTGACACGGATGTTGCAAACCATGCCGGGTGTCGGCGAAGCAGTCTCCGCCGACACACTCGGTCCGCAGTTCATCGCGCCGCTGGTGGCCTTCTTAGCCTCCGACGCGGCTGCGAGCATCTCCGGCCAGACCTTCGGCATCGAAGGCAATCATGTCTTCATCTACAAGATGATGACAAGCCACGGCGCCACCCGGCGAAGCGGTCCGCAGCCGTGGACTGTGGACGAGATAGGCCAAGCGATCAGTCAAATCATTCACTGGTAGCTGCCCGATTCAACAGTCCACCGAAAAACAGATTGGTCAGGTGGTCCAACGTTTCCGCGGCGGCCAGCGAACCGTCGGGTTGGTACCAGCGCGGCAACCACAACAGCATCCCGAACAAGCTGAAAGCCGCGACCGTGGTGTCGATGTCGCGCAGTTTCCCCTGCCGTTTCAAGTCATTGAGCGTATCACGCACCAGGTCGAAATAAAGCCGCTTCCTCGTTTGGATATGCATGCGATGCTTTGGCGCCAGCGCCGAGTCCTCGTCGGTCAGGATGGGAATGGTCCGTGATCCCACGAGCAGTTCGCTGCCGTGCCGCCGGATCACCCACCGCAAACGCTCTTCGGGATCGCTGAGAGCTCGAGCCGGCTCGATCACTTCCTTCTCCAGCCAATCCAAACCGAAATTCATAATGCGGAAGAGAAGGTCTTCCTTGCTGTCGATGTAGTAATACAAACCAGCCTTGGTGATCTCCAGCGCCTCGGCCAAATCGCTCATCGAAGTGGCGTCGTAGCCTCGCTCATGAAAAATTTGCGCGGCCGTCAAAAAGATTGTCACCGTGCGATCCGGCTCTTCCTCCTTAATCGGCGTCAGTTGCGCTTTCATAGCTTTCACTGAACAATCTGCACCGGCGGCATTTGAACCAGCTCCGGAACTTCCTCGTCGATCGGCGCTAAACCCGTGGCGAACTGGAGATCGTTCATCGTCTTCTCAGTTTCCAACATGCTGCCCGCCACTTGATCGACCTGGCTGGAAATGAAGTCCGACTCCTGACGATTTACGGAGAGTTCGGCGAGAGATTTGATCTTGTTCTCAAGCCGGTCGATTTCCAGTTGTACGAGTTCATGATTCGCTTGCGCCTTCTCAAAATTCGCCAACCGGTCCTTGCAAGTCTGCAGGCTGTCCTCGAGCGTTCGGCGGATTTTCTGAGTATGGGGGGACTGGTTGTCAGGCGAGAGCTTTTTCAGCCGCTGTTCGGTCGCCTCAATATCCGATTGGATACGCTCAACGCTGGTACGATCGAGAAAAGTTGCCAAGGAGTGTTCCGTAAACAACAGTCGTAGGAAGATCCACAGCAGACGGTCGAGGCTGGCGACTTGGAACGAGTCGAGCGATGTGCCGGCTTCCGCCGCCTGCGAATGCTGGAGATTCGAGGCAATCTGTCTCAACTCCATACATCGCGCCCGCAGCTTCTCGAAACGCGAGAGAGTCGGTCCGGGTAAAGACTGGATGATTTGGCGAAGTGCCAGTTGTGAAGACTGAGCCTTCTCCTGTCGCTGCTTCGCAGAGTCCTGGGCATCGACAGATTTTTGGAAGCGGGGATGCGTACCGAGCAAGCCGAGATACGCGGCTTCCGCAGCCAGCACCAGCGGTGCCACAACGTCGGGTCGTCCCGAAAGGAACGAGAAGCCCAATCCGCCGAATAGCGCCAACAGATTCCAGCGATTCCCAAATGCCACTTTAAGGTACTTGCCAAAACCCATCATTGCCGCGCGCTGACAAGCCTCGTTGTCACTCCGATCGCATCCATGAGTGCCTTAACTAAGTTGGTTAGGTGGTTTCCAGCTTCGTGATCTTGTCACGAATATAATGCACGGTGTCCAAGAAGCGAGGCTGTCTGAGCATCTCTTGGGCCGGACGGTCGGGCGGTTCGATTTGCATCTCTTCCAAAATAGTCCCAGGCGAATTGCTCATGAGGTACACGCGGTCCCCCAGAAACACCGCTTCTTCGATTGAATGCGTGATAAAAAACACTGTCGCCTGGACTTCGTTCCACAATCGCACAAGCAGGTTTTGCATATTAAACCGCGTGTTGGGATCGAGTGCCCCAAAGGGCTCATCCATCAAAATAATCCGCGGACGCAAGATAAGTGTCCGGGCGATCGCCACACGCTGACGCATGCCCCCCGATAGCTCATGGGGAAACTTTTCTGCATCTTTCGCCACGTTCAGCCCAACTTTGGCGATCCATTCGCGTCCGAGTTCAAACCGCTGTTTCCTCGGAACACCCTGACACTCCAGACCGAACGTAATGTTCTCCAACACCGTTCGATGATCAAAACTGGTGTAGTCTTGAAACACCATCCCGCGGTCCGCACCAGGGCGAATGACCGGAAGTCCCTGAACCAAAACGGTGCCTGTCGTGGCCGGGTGTTGCGGCTCCAAGCCGGCAATCAAGCGAAGGATTGTGCTCTTGCCGCATCCGCTCGGACCCAGCACGCAGACGAATTCGCCCTTATCCGGCAGGTCCTCGACGACGAACGACACGTCACGGATCGCCGTGAACGCATTCGCCTTACCTGCGTTGTACGTTTTGGCAACTTTGCGAAACGTCACGACAGCCGGACGCGAAAGCTCCTGCGGCGAGCGCACGTGTTCGAGCACTACACCCATGCCGACCGGCTGAGATTGAACGGCCCCGTCGGAGCTCATGATTTCGTGGGTTCCGTCGTCGAGGTACTGGTTTTGGGAGGCGTCTCGGCGATGACTTGTCCCGGTAAGTCGTAATGGAAAAACATCTGTTTCATGTCGTCCCACCCAAACAGTGCCACGCGTACTGCTTTTTCCAGCCACCCGGTGCCGCCATACACGTGGGGGAACAGCTGTCGTTGGACCCAATAAAGAAACTGATCGACGACTAATGCTACGAGTGGAATGATCAGGATGATCAAATAGATGTGTTCGCGCAGTCCGCGACGTTGCAAAATGTTGATTTGAAATCCCAGTCCCCCAACGTCATCTGGGTTCTTGATTGATTCTGCCAGCATGATGTAGCCGAACGCCAGCCCGAACAGTACGCGAAACGAACCGAAAATGGTCGGCATGGCTAGAGGCACGAGCACTTTGATAATCGTCTGCCAACGGTTGGCGCCGAGCGTATAGGCGGTATCGACATATCGGCCGGCGACGTCCATGATCGCGCGGGCCGTGTCGGCGATGATAAACGCCACACATGCGACGAAGATAAACATGACCTTCCGCTGCTCGCCGCTGTGAAAGATGAAGATCAACAGTGGCAAAACGGCAGCCAACGGAATATTGCGTCCGAACATGACGATCGGTGCCAGGAACGAATTCAGTCGAGGAAAACATCCGGCCAAAACACCCAGCGGAACTCCGACGGCAATAGCGAGCAGGAAACCGAGTGCCACGCGCCGCAATGTCATGAGCGTGTTAGCGACAATGTCGAATGGCTCAGCGAATAGCTCCGGTAGTTTATCAAACGTTTCCTTCGGGCTCGGAAGCGTGATGGGTCCAACGATCCGTTCCTCCGGGCTGCCACGCGTCACAAACCACCAGCCAAAGAAGCACAGCAGCACGCAGAGGACGCTCAATGACAACGCCTCCCAATGCGAAATCGGTTTGCGTAATGTCACCCAATCGAGCATCCACTGACGGAAGAAGCCGGACTTCCGCGGCGCCTGCGAGGATTCACGGTCAGTGGGCATCCGCGTTGACGGTTCACTCATCCGAGGACATCCGCTGAGGTTTTTCGACGTGGGATAGGCTTCCAGCCTGTCAATGATTCGGCAAATCGACAGGCTGGAAGCCTATCCCACTTCAATTGGCGCTGTCCAGCTAACCCTGTTCGGCCGTGAAGATTTTGACTTCGACGCGGCGGTTTTGGGCGTGACTGTTGGGGTCGGATGGATCCGCCGGGCGATCCCAGCCAAAGCCCTCGACGTTGAACTTGTTGGGATCGAACTTGAACTTCTTGATCACCTCTTCCTTCACCGCGTTAGCACGGTTCAGTGACAACTCTTTGACCATGGCATCAGGAATATTCCCCTTCATGGAACTGTCCGTATGCCCCTCGATGATGATCCGAGCGTTGCCGAACTGCCCCGCCAGCTTGCCAATCTCGTCGATGACGTACTTGGCCTTTGGGTCGTATTCAAACTGAATCGTCTTGCCATCTTCGTCCTTGGTGATCTTTTTGAAAATCTCCCAGCTATTGGGATAGAAATGGATAATGACGGTGTTGGTTAGGATTTCCGATTCGCCACGCACCGCGACGGTTGGCTTGGGTGCGAACTGCACGTCGTACTCGTCTTTTTGCGACCGATATTTTTCTTCGCTGCCAAGCTTGTTGATCAGGGTGTAATCCATGACCTGATCAAACGGGACCGGCTGATTGCTGATAATCCCGACCCGTTTGTACAGATAGTACGCCTGATTCCACACTCGGGCGAAGTTCGTTGGATTGTTCTGGTTGACGAAGAACTGATAGTTTTCAGCCCAGTTGGTGCTGTGCGCGTCGCCAAGCATCCCGAGCGCATCGGCGGGTGGCAAACCAAAACCCGTCGCCATGAGTTCGGCGCACTTCTGTTTCTCCGCGTCCTGCTTCAGTTGCGTCATCGAGTCAAAGATGCCACGCATCAGCCCCTCGATGACCCCCAGGTGGTCCTTGGCAAAATCGGCGCGGGCAAACCAGACATCGGCGATCAACTTGTTCGCCGTAGCGGTCGAGACGAGCAATCGATTCCCCTTCACCTTCGAC
>CAZFLF010000071.1:0-12606 GCA_964519825.1 uncultured Pirellulaceae bacterium
GGGAAGAAATGATGTTGGGCTATTACGAGATTGCCTTCAGTGGTGAGCCCCCGCTCGGCATTATGGACTCTCAGGCGGGCATTGCTGGAACTGACGGAGTAGCATTAGGACGCATTGCCGAAAGCAATCCTAAGGAACTTGCCGCGCGGCTGGATGCGAATCGCGATGGCAAGATTGGAAAGGACGAACTGCCGGCCGTGCTGCAACCGCTGTTCGGCCGATTGGACGCGGACGGTAACGGCTCCATCGATTTCACCGAGCTAGAACGTGCCTTGCAACGGATGAAACGGCGTTCCGGCAATGAATGATAGGTGATGTCATTAATATGACTGATGTTGTGTACGGAAAACGTTCAAACTGGCGGGAAGGTATTGGCAGGCAACGCAGCCTCCTGCGGAAAAGTGTTGGCGGCGAGCAGGTCTGCGTAGTACCGACCGTCGCGCAAAACCACTTCACCCACGGTCACCGACAATGGCCAACGGAAGATCGGACCGTCATAGACAAACGAATGATATTCACCATATTCACCGCAAGGATCGACGTCGTCTGGCAAGTCGCCGAGGAATTCCGCATCGATGGCACGGCCCGCGAACGACCGATCGAGCTTCTGGCCCTCGATGCAAGACAGGTACGCACGAAAGCCGAGTTGGATAAACGATTCCAACAGTTCGCGAGTGTCGCGATGCCAGAGGGGAAAGATCCCTCGCATGCCGATTCGGGCGAGATTGCGCTCCCGGTACTGACGCAGATCCTCAAGAAACAAGTCTCCGTGCGCGACCGCCATGACACCGGCTTGGCGGTACCGGTCCAGCGCGGCACCCATCAATTCTTCGAACTCCTGATTCGTGCAAGGGTGTGACGAGCCGGCCGGCAGGTACAGTTTGTCTAGCGGCAAGTCGATGGACGCCGCTTGGAGCTCAAGTAACTCCTCGCGCACTCCATGATGGCTGACTCGTTTGTATTGTTCCGCGACCGACGTGAGCAGCGCGACGACTTCGAAGCCTTCGTTCTGTTGGAGCTCGTAGAGCGCCATAGCGCTGTCCTTACCGCCGCTCCAGGAAAACACGACCTTTTCCTTATCAGTCATGACACCACCTCCTACACAGATATGGGCAGCTAGTAAGACCGATAAAGTTCAATGCTGGTGGCGCTCAAATAGCCGATGCCTAGCTTCTGTCGCAGGGCATTGGCGGCGGCGTCCCAATTTCCTGGGGACGGGACAAACGCTTCGCTCATGGCCTCGACGTGGCCATCCAGAAAAGACGCATTGGCCACTCTTCCACCATGACGAAAATGCGTGAATGGAGCGGGGAAAGGGTCTTGAGGGCCGAGAATGTAAAAAGTCTCGGTGGCCTTGAGTACCGGGTCGCCAGACCAGGGGAGCGAAATGCGGGCGGCGTCGGACAACACGACCGTACGACTCGTGGCAAAGAAGTCCTGGAGTCGCTTGACGACGGCTACGGGAGGGTTCGGCCAGTTTGAAAAATCGGTTGCTCCCAAGTTCGTGTTATAGCCGTAACCTCCATTCTCACCGTTGTAGAGAAATTCGATTTGGCCGTTGGCCTTGCTGGGGCAATGGAATACTTTGGAGTTGTTCTCGATAAACGGCGCAATACATCCCTTTGTGGTGTCGACTTGATTTGTCGAATAGTCGACCAGTCCAAACCAGGTCACCTGCGTTGGCCAGTTCGACGGGAGATTGGCGGGAGGTAGAACCTTAAACGTGTCGTGGTAGAGCAAGGCGGCCAAAGTATTCTGTTTCAGGTGATTGGAACATTGCGCTCGCCGTGCAGCCTCGCGAGCTGCTTGAACGGCGGGCAGCAGAAGTGAGACCAAGATTCCTATCACAGCGATAACGACGAGAAGCTCGACCAATGTGAATGCAGTACGGTTCTTGTGCACGACGACATCCCTTCAAAAGATGGGCTGGGTGAGTAATCCGCGAGGTGCCAACCCAGGTGCACACTCACGGAGGCCTGGTTACGAGGCCAACCGCGTCAGCAATTCAGACAGCGACTCGGTTAGAGGTCTGGCTCAACACGCGCGGTGTTTTACAGCTGCGGCCCAGCGTAGGATTTGCACCTACTTCTCCAACCAAGTTGATTCACTTTGTGAGCAGACTTGTTCCTCCTATTAACGTAGATAGTAAGAGCGCACCGCCGAACATTACGTGAGTTCCCCCAAGTCTCAGTTCGCAGGTGACTCAGTCCGCCGGAGACTTAGTAAGTAATTACGACATTTGATCGACCGGTATAAGCCGGCGATCATACATACCAACTCGACCCGCGCGAGTTGATTTGTCCCTGCGATGGTAGGTCTTCTGACTTCCGACCGGGGAAACCAAGCCTTCTCGTCGTTTGCGGACCACAAAGCGGTCCGGACGACAATGGCAATTCAGATTAGGTTTCCCATCAATATCGGTTACAGCGGCGGGGCCGTCCCGGAATCTCACCGGTGTTCCCTGTTCGTCGGTACCCAAACATGAGTGACCGACCACCAACACAGTACTTGTCAGGACAGATCTTATCCGGCTCGAAGAAGAAATCTAGTCCTGTGTCGGATCTTTTTTTCGAACGCATCGTGTCGTTGCATGGTGTTTTATTCAACTCCCTTTCGCTCGGCGTTGTGCTGCTTTCGGAGCAAGGTATTGTCCGGTACAACGTTCATCGTCGAAACTCCGCGCCGTCGAGCGTTTTCCAGGACAACGAAACGCTGTGAGCAGGAATTGATCATTTGGCGGAGGAATGGTCGGACTCAATTCAGAACTGCCCGCTGCCGAAGTAGAGCCCCTTGCCGAAGAGAGCTGCGCGTGACCAGGCTGCGTTTGGAAATCGGACCGGTGATTCGCCAGGCGGAGGAATTGCACGAACGCGTGAAGAAGGTGCTGCCGGCACATACTGGTTTGGCGGGGTTGGCCACCGGGGCGGCAACGGCCGCACGCGAGGCCGAACGCGTGTCGCGGCAGATGAAACGACCGTTCGGGCTGCACCGACTGCCGGCAACTTTCTTGGCACTGGCGTTGTTGGTGCTGATAGGTTGGATTTACGTCACTTTTTTTCGCGTTGCGACCTTGACGATCGCCTTGCCGGACCGCGATGCGCAAGAGCTGCGTACTCGCGTGTCGCATGACAAGCGAGTGCAATTCATTCCGATCGCTGTTCCTGGCTCGCGAGAAGGTGCGGAGTTGGTCGCCAGCGGCAAAGTGGACTTGGCGTTTGTCCAGGGTGGCATCGCCATCCCAGCGGAACTTCCCCGATTGGAGACTCCCAACTCAGAGCTGGTGTTGTGGTTTGTGCGCTCGTCCGCAGACAACGCCGGCGGTGTCAAACGGATCCTTACGTCGGTTGCCGAGGAGGGGAGCCATTCCGTGGCGCAGGCGTTTACCAAAGCCTGGAGGCTCGCCGACCAGATTCAGTACGTGCACGATTGGAAGCGGTTGAGCGAGGAGGACAGGTACGCCATTCCCGAGGATGTGGACGCTGTTTTCGTGGTGAAGGACCCGGCGGACGAAAAGACACTGCATGCCGCGGACCGACTGGCCTCCGCGGGGTTCAGGTTGGCGTCTCCAGATCTCGGAGCGCGGGCCGGGAGTTTTGAATTTCTGCGGCCAACCGTGATTCCCGCGGGGTATCTCCGCAGCATTCCGGCATTTCCCCCGGTTCCGGTGGCGACCTATTCCGTGGCAACGTATCTCGTCGCCCGCGACGGATTGACTCCGCGACTGCTGGCGACATCCAGTCACTTGTTCGACAGTAGTTCGCCGGCGATATCAACCGGCGGGTTCGAGCCAACGGTGCACGAGACGAGCGATATCTTTCAGGGAATCGACGCTTTTTTGGGCATTCTTATCAACATCGGCTTGGCCTTCCTGGCCCTGCTCGGCTGGGAAATGTTGGCGTACCGTAAACGATTCCACGAACTCAATACCTTGGTCAGCTTGATCAGCGTGCACCAAAGTTCCAAAGATGTGCTGGGTGTGACCGATGCGCGCCTCCGTCGGAACAACCTGCTGTACCTCAGCCAGTGCAGCGATCTGCTCGGTCTGGTCAGCATGATCGCCGGCTACTACACGCAAGAGAACTCATCGCTTCTTTTCAACAACCTGTCGGAAATCATCCACCAGCGATGCGACGGGCTGAAGATAAACATTCAGCTAAAAATCCTGCACGCAATTATCGACAGCGAACCGATCGCCGAAGCGTCATCGCCGTTAACCGGAGGTGAGTCCCCACCGCCACCAGCGATCGCGGCCCAAGACTTGTCGCACGCATTACAGCCAAGCAACCGGGAGTGAAGGTGTTTTCTCTTGCAACCTTGGAACTTAGGATGGGTCTGTCGGTGCGCGCGAGAAGAAGCTATTGTCGATGAAGCAGGAGAATCAACGTGACCGTTTCCAATTGGACCGCAGCCGATTCAAACCGCGCACAGGAGATATGGTCCGACTATCAGCGGCACCATGATCTTTCGGAAAAAGCAGGGCAGACCGCCGGGATTGACCCTGCCAGCGGCCAGATTTGGTTTGGCGAATCGATCCAAGACGTGATTGTTCAGCGGGACGCCAGCAGCAACGATGCGCTTCTGTTCTTCGTACGGGTCGGATCGGCAACTTACTATCGAAAAGGCAAGATGAGTTTCCTGTCAATTTATAGCGGCAGACCTGGTATCGCCAAATCGAATTGCAGCACTGCAACCGTCACGGTGCCAGACCCACGCTGACGTCATCCCCGTCAGCCCTTCAAATTGCGTTTCGGCCGTCCTCGCATTGACAATCGCCTCGCCGCTCGACACTGGCTGAAAGTTCGACGACGAATCGCAAATGCTTCACACTCGTCACCGTCGAACTTTCGCCAGTGCCACACATTGGAGGGAGTCGCCCGTGCCACCCGCCGATCGCCTCTGACCCGAATCGACCAGCGATCCCTGAACGTGATACCCCACCAAACCGGCGGGGTATCAATGAAGGATTATCCGCTTTGGTTTGCACCCAAATACTTGACACCCAAAGATTTACCGGCAAAATACGGAAACTCAGAAACCGTGATACCCCGCCGAGTGGCCGTGATACCCCGGTCGGGAGACTCACAAGTTGGGTGACATTCAAAGGAGGAACCTCAATCAACAAATACATGTTTTGGTAATTCTGTCGTGAAACACAACTTCAACATTGTGAGGAGCACAATATGAGTACAAAAAGTAGCAGCGAAGAGCAGGCATCAGGTGAACATCCAAGTTACATTGATATAGATGGAAAGAGAGTCGAGCTAGCCGGAACCTCTGGTCACAGTACACTGCCTCAAGTAAGCGCGGTAGTTCCTACTCGCGTCGATCTAACTATAGATGGAAAGAGAGTCGAGCTAGCCGGAACCTCTGGTCACTGCACACTGCCTCAAGTAAGCGCGGTAGTTCCTACTCGCGTTCGTTAATCAATCTAACTAAGGAGACAAAACTATGAGCAATTGGACCCTAGACATTCGTCGGAACGGGCGTTTCAACCAACCAATCGGACCATTTCCTCGCGGCATCGTGAGTCAAGGTAGTGTCGTTCTAGTCTCTATTTGCGAAATATTAGCTGTTCCGGGAGAACGACCTGATTTCCCATTCATAGGGAGCGCTATAATGACAATTCATAATATTGCCCCAAGGAGGGACTTTGTAGACGTTCACATTTTCATCGATTGGGATAGTCCTCTGAATTGTAGGTTATCGATTACAGTCGATGCACTATAGGCAGAGCAAGGCAGAGGCCCTTCCTTGAAATGAAGGCAAAACCGTCGCACGCGTGTGGGAGAGTCCAATGCGCGGGGGACAAAAGGGGACATTCTACTTTTTAAACAAAGTAGAATGTCCCCTTATCTCTTCCAACTACTAAGCTCGGTTAATCTGGTCGTTCGGCGCATCAACACAGAACCACAATGAACCACAAGTCTACCGCGCTCGATGCGTTATCGCCGTTCGATGCCGTGTCGCGCTCGCCTGCGAATGACAGTCGATGGCACCCTCGGAGAGGTCTACGATGTCCAAGAAACGCACATCCCCGTCGAATTCCAAGCAGTTTGCGCTGTGGCAGTTGGGGCTGTTTCTCATTATTGCCGGACCGCTCGCCTATACATTGTTGGCAACAATCTGGCCACTGAAACCACCGCTCACGAACGAACAACTGGGGCAAGCATTCGGCCGTGGTCTGGTGTCAATTCTGTCGGTCATCGCCGGTGTGGTGATGGTTGTACTGCATTTTGTACGGCAAAAGAGAACCTGAACAATTTGGGAGACGCTTGCGAAACAACGACAAGAACAACCACAACAATACAATCTCACCTTGTAGTTTGCAACGAAACTTCCGACATCTGTTGCAATCGTGGACAATCATTATCGGCGTAGGCAAAAAATCGCGTATCCTTTCGGACACGGGTGATCCCAAGCGGTTCGCACACAGCAGGCAAAAACGTCACACGAATTCAACGCGACATGAAGCCAAGGTCTTCAGATTGAATATCACCATGAGACGTGTGTCGGATCGTTAGGATAACAACGGTGTCCGGCCGCACGGTAAAGATCACTCGGTGTGTTGGGTGCGAACCAATGCCGTAGTGGAGTTCCCGCAGTTCATTGAGGCAGATTAAAACCGAGTTGATTGGCGAGATTGGCCTTCGATTCCACAAGGGGACGGCCCTGGTCAGCGTTCATCTGAGCAATTCCCCGCTGGATCGAAGCGATGTCCTCGCGAGTGACCACTTGTTCCTTGGGAATTAGCACATAGATCGTACCAGTTTCCGGTTCGAGAAATTCGAGGGGCTGCTCCCCCGCTTCCCGGAGAGCTTTCTGGAGGTCTGGAGTAAGGTTCGGAGTCATGGTGGAATTCTACCACAACGCCGAGTTGAGACTACAGGATTCATACGACGCTGATTATTCATGGCGATCCGGGTAAGCTGGTGTCCCTCAGCGTTTGTTCGAAACCAAAGAACTCGAGGCACCGACAACTCAATGATTCGCGTTTGGCTCCTCTCAACATTTGCTTGCGGTTTGGCTGCAGTGCCGTGCGTCGCGCTCGACTTGAGCAAGGCGGTCGTTGTTTTCCCAGCCGAGCTTTCGCATACGGAAAAAAAAGCCGTGACGATGTTGGTCGAGGAAGTGGAAAAGCGGACGCAAATCCACCTGGCAGGTTCCACCGAGTGAGTCAAAGTCGTCCACTTGAATTCGAGATCCCCGTGGCGGCGACAAAGGGGGGCGAGTTAACTTTAAGTTGGAATCGCGAGCCGGGACTCGGCGACAACGGGCGTGGCTGCCAAGTTGCCGAAGTCTGGCTGATCAAAAAATAATGTTGAGAGTGACGACAGGAAGATGGTGGACAGGAAGATGACAGACGGGAGAATAGGGCAACCGTCGAACTCGTTCCTTTCCTTCGGTATCTTCCTGTCCATCATTTTCCTGTCGACGTTTTTGTCCTATTCCCGACTCATTTAGAGGAACCCATCGCATGAACCACCTAATTCGCAACATCGTCTGGCTTGTCCTAGGGATTGCCGCACCGGGGATCGCCGTGGCTGAGGACAGTACCTGGGTCTCGCTCTTCGACGGCAAGTCGATTGACGGCTGGACTGCGCTCGATCTGGGCAATGTGAAAGGGATGAGCCACTGGGAAGTGAAGAACGGAATGATCGAAGGAACGGGTTTGCAGTCGATGCTCTTCAGCCCGCGGGGTGACTACAAGAATTTCCGTTACCGCGCCGAGCTGAAGATCAATGACGGCGGCAACTCCGGGATGTATATCCGCACGCCCAAGGACGCGACCTTCTCCAAAGGCTACGAGGTCCAAGTCAACAGCACGCACAAGGACCCGATCAAAACCGGCTCGGTCTACACCTACGTCCATCTCTACAAACAGCTCGTTCCGCCCGACACGTTCTTCACCCAGGAGATCGAGGCGGTGGACAAGATGTACCGGGGCAAGATGGTGACGCACATCAAGGTCTCGGTCAACGGCGAGGTCCTTTACGAGTTCCTCGACCACGAACGCGCTTGGAAGGAAGGACACTTCGCCTTCCAGCAGCATGATCCGGGGAGCAAGGTTACGATTCGGAAAATTGAAGTGATGGAGCTGCCCGCTCCGAAGTGACCTCGCTCGGCCTTGCGTTGGAGTCGAATCGATGAAGCCGATTGTCATTACTTGTGCAGTCCTCTGTGTATTTTCGGCTAGGTTCGCCCTGACCTCTGCCGCGGAGCAGCAGCCGAACGCGATTTACGTCGATGGCAGGCGCGGCAACGATTCGAATCAGGGAACCAGCGACGCGCCGGTGAAATCGCTTCCCAGGGCCATCGAGCTTTCCCGCCAGAAACCGGACGCGAAGGCGATCACTCTCGCCGCCGGGCGCTACCAGCTCGACGTGCCGCTATTGCTCGACCGCGACTCCGATCTGACCGTCGCTGGCGATCCGCAGGCTGCCACGATCATCTCCGGTGGCAGAGCCATTACCGGCTGGAAGCGCGTGGGAGACTTGCTGCAGGCAGAGTTGCCGGAGGTGCGCGAAGGAAAATGGCGGTTTCGCGAGTTGTTTGTAGGTAATGAGCGCCGTTCGCGGGCACGCACGCCGAATGAGGGATTCTTTCGCTTTGCGGAGGTTGGCGCGGATAAACGCACTTCGTTCACTTTCAAGGAAGGGGAACTCAAGGCGGGGCGGGGCGTGGAGAACCTGGAACTCGTATTCCTGCACGACTGGTCGGTCTCTCGAATCAAGTTCGCCCGGATCGATGATTCCTCGCGCCAGGCCGTGTTGGCCGATCCCGTTGGACCTGCCTCCGATTTTTTCGCGATGAACAGCTTCGAGTCGCATCCTCGGTACTTTGTCGAGAACTCGCTCGACCTGCTCGACGCTCCTGGCGAGTGGTTTCTCGACGAAAAAACGGGCATCCTGTCGTACAAGCCGCGCGACAGTGAAAAACCGGAGTCGCTGGAAGCGTTCGTCCCTTATCTGGAAGCGCTGGTCGTGGTGCGCGGCGATGCCGAGGCCAATCGTCCGCGGCAAAAGATCACTTTCGAGAACCTCGTCTTCGAGCATTGCCGCTGGACTCCACCGTCGCACGGATATGCTGAAAGCCAGGCCACGAATTACGTCCTGCGCGATAGTCAGGCTAAGCAGTCGGAATTGATGCCGGCCGCAATCACGTTTGACCAGGCTGCACAGTGCCTAATCCGCAACTGCACATTCCGACATCTCGGTGGCTCGGGTATTTGGTTCCGCCGAGAGTGCGTCGGCAATGGGATCGAGCAGTGCACAATCGATGATGTGGCAGGCAACGGCATCAATCTCGGCGAAACGTTCACTCGCCGGCGCCGAGACGCGAATGGAACAATGGAGAACTCGGTTTCGCGGGGGAATCGTGTGGCCGACTGCCGCATCAGCCGCTGCGGACAGTTTTCTTATGGGGCGGTCGGCATCTGGATCGGCATTGCTGCTGAAACGACGATCGCCCGTAACGAAATCAGCCAATTGCCGTACACAGGCATCTCTGTCGGCTGGAAATGGGATCCCAGCTCCACCGGCGCTGAGAAGAACGTCATTGAGAGCAACCACATTCATCACGTGATGCAACTTCTCTCCGACGGCGCCGGCGTTTACACCCTGGGCCGGCAGCCGGGGAGTGCGTTGCGACGTAACCACATCCACGACGTGCCAGTGAACCTGGGAAGAGCCGAAAGCAACGGCTTTTTCATGGATGAAGGATCGAGTGAATTCCTGGTGGAAGAAAACGTGATCTACGCCACGGCTCGCAGTCCGATTCGATTTCATCAGGCGCTGCAGAACACGCTGCGAAGAAATCACCTGGCCCATGCCGACGACTTGCCGATGTTCCGCTACAACTCCACCGATCCCAACAGCATGACGTATGAAAACAACAACCGCCTCGGCGACTCGAAGGGACAGTATTCGCCATCGCGCGACGACGTTGATGCAATTATCAAGGGGGCGGGACCACGATGATTCTGGCAGGTGAGAGGGTGAGAGGGTGAGGGAAGATTGCCTTTTCTCTTTTACAGAATGCGTTGCGACTCCCCGCCAAACTAGATACGTTACCGAGGATTGATGCGTTCATCGGCTGCCAAGGGTTGCGACCATGCTGACTATTGCCGGACCGCAGACTCGCTTTTGTGACGGGATGTCCCGCCGCAGTTTGCTGCGAATTGGGGGGCTCGCGTTGGGAGGGCTGACGCTCCCGGAAATCCTGCGGGCAGAAGCCGAGAGCGGCGTGCGCCCTTTATCAAATTCGAAGACGGCGGCCAAAGGCATCATCATGGTGCTGTTGCCGGGCGGGCCATCACACCTGGATATGTTCGACCTCAAGCCGGACGCTCCCGCCGAAATCCGGGGCGAATTTCGGCCGATTGCCACCAATGTGCCGGGCATCGACATCTGCGAACTGATGCCCCGACTGGCCGGCATGGCGGACAAACTGGTGCTGCTCCGCTCGCTCGTCGGTTTCCGTGACGATCACAATACCCATTGGTGTTCAACCGGCTGGGAGTCGCATCCGCCAATGGCCTCTTCGCCAATCGTGCCTGGATTTCCACCCGGAGACTGGCCGTCCATGGGGTCGGTGCTTTCGAAGAAGCTCGGTCCGCGAGTGGCCGGCGTCCCGCCATCCGTCGATTTGACTCCGATTGATCCTGACGCGCGGTTCATCCTCCGCACACCGCCAGGACAGCCCGGCTATCTGGGCACGGCCCATGCCGGATTCGAAGTGGCGGCAGTCGATCGCCGGAACATCATGCTCGACGGCGTGAGCCTCCATCGTCTGGCCGACCGCCGAGCCTTGCTGACCAGCTTTGATCGTTTCCGCCGGCAGGTCGACCGGGAAGGAATCACGGATGGTATTGATGAGTTTCACCGGCAGGCCTTTGAAGTGCTTACCTCGCCGCGCTTGGCCGAGGCGCTCGACCTCAGCCGGGAAGATGGAGCGATTCGGAGTCGCTATGGTCTGGATCGAAGGTATCCGGAAGAACGCCAGGGAAAAACACTGCTCGACCAATTTTTGCTGGCCCGGCGGGTGATTGAAGCCGGCGCCCGCTGCGTCACATTGGCTTTTAGCCGTTGGCCATTCGGACGCATGCTTCAGGGCGACTACAACTGGGACTGGCACAAGGACCTCTTCGCCGAAGCCCGCGGAGCTCTCCCTCTGTTCGACCTCGGGCTGTCCGCATTGATTCAGGATCTCGACGAACGCGGTCTGCTCAATGACATTGCAGTCGTTGCCTGGGGCGAGTTCGGCCGCACGCCGAAGATCAACGCGAATGCCGGCCGTGACCATTGGCCGAAGGTTGCCGGTGCGCTTCTTGCCGGGGGTGGACTGCGGTGCGGCCAGGTTCTCGGCTCGAGCACGCGCTGGGGCGAGGAGCCGCTCACTCGTCCGGTCCATTTCCGCGAAGTATTCGCCACGCTCTATCAGCGACTAGGCATCGATGTCGCGACCACGCAATTCACCGACCTCGCGGGCCGGCCGCAATACCTTGTCGGCGAGCACCGCCCGTTGTCGGAACTAATTGGTTAGCACGGCGCTAAAAAGCCCTCCTTCCATTCACAGCAGGTTTCATCCGTGTGTGCATTCATCCGTGTGCAATCTGGTAATGAACGAGTACGCACGCGGATCAAGTCACATTGATGGGATTCAATAACTGATCGACAACTTGCTCCGCGGCGCAAGAGTCGTTAGCGTGACCCATGCAACGCAGCCGCGGCGATTGTAAACCTCCTCGATCGGTCGGCACTGAATTCTCGATTCTCCGCGGCACAGCGAGACATTTATGGACAGGGGCCGTTAACGCTTGTCTTGAGAGGAGGCTGACGATGTGTGCCGTGATCGGTGGCCGTTTTCGCGCCGCTGCGCGACGAGGAGTTATTCTCGCCTGGGCGACCTTACCTGCTGTCACGCTATGGCTCTGGCCAGCGCATGCGGTGGGGCAGACTGCCTCCGTCCGTTCCGTCTCGATTCGGCCTTTCGTGACGGGGCAAATCCCCGTCATCGGCAGGGGTGGAGTCGTGGGCGGAGTGTCGGTTGACGCCGCGGGAGTGGTGGCTCGCAGCGACGTCGAGACGCTCGGACGGCTGCGCGAGGCGCGGCTCCGTGCTTTGGAGCGAATCGGCGACGATCTGAAGGCGAGCAGCCCATTGCGCAAAATCTCGCTTCGAGGAATTGCGGAGGCAATTGACCAGAGACGACGTGAGGGACGGCCGGTCTCTGACGAGCTGCAAAACCTCGCTGGCCTGCAACGTGTGCAGTTCGTGCTGGTGTATCCCGAACGTCACGACATTGTGCTTGCCGGATTCGCGGAAGGCTGGAATGTCGATGCGCACGGCAACGTCGTCGGCCAGACGACTGGATACCCCGTGTTGCAGCTTGACGACCTGCTGGTCGCGCTGCGGACCGCAAAGAACGCCGCCACAGCAGACGGCATTACCTGTTCGATCGATCCGACGAAAGAGGGCTCGCAGCGGCTCCAACGGCTGCTGGGCACGCGCGGACTGCAAATGAACGAAGCAACCGTCGCCCGGCTGGAAGAGGCGCTCGGGCCGCAGCAAATCACCGTCACCGGCGTCCCGCCGGGAAGCCCTTTTG
>CAZFLF010000072.1:0-12582 GCA_964519825.1 uncultured Pirellulaceae bacterium
GGCGCAAACTCTCACGTGCGCGCGCTGCCACGATCACAAGTTTGATCCGATTCCACAACGCGACTATTACGCGTTGGCCGGAATTCTGCGGAACACGAAGGCACTCGAACACTCCAATGTGTCCAAGTGGATTGAGGCACCGTTGCCCGTCGAGCCTGTGCGTGAGGAGTTGTTCCGTCGGCATGACGCTGCCGTGGCGGCTTTGCAAGTGAAGCTCCAGTCAGCGAAGAATGCGGTCAAGCTCGCCTCCTCAAACAAACCGGATGCCACGGCGCCCGCTCTCGTTTTGGCTCCGCGCGATTTGCCAGGCATCGTGGTGGACGATCGTCAGGCCAAACGGATTGGCGAATGGAAGGAGTCGCAATTCACCAAACGCTACGTTGGCGACGGTTACATGCATGATCTGAATCAGCATAAGGGCCAAAAGACCCTCACGTTTGTTCCGGAGCTGCCGCGCGACGGCAAGTATGAAGTCCGCTTTGCCTACACACCCGGCGAGAATCGAGCCACCGCCGTCGATGTGACCATCTTCTGTGCGGATGGGGAAAAAACCATTGCAATCGACGAAACCGAGCCACCTCCGATCGATGGTCGTTTTGTCTCACTGGGTCAATTTCAGTTCGAACGTGCCGGGCAGAGTTTTGTGATCCTTTCCAATGAAGGAACAAAAGGCTTTGTCTGCGCAGACGCCGTACAGTTCTTGCCGGTGGAATTGGCCGGTGAATCCGCTGCGAAATCCGCGGCGGCTAATCAAGAACATCCGGTCCCCGCGCAGGCGCAATTGACGGTCGCCGAATTGGAACTGAAGCGGCTGGAAGTGGAAATGAAAAAGTTGACGACTGCAGCCCCGTATCGGCCGATGGCGATGACGGTGTTGGAACAAAAGGAGATCAGCGAGGGTCGCATCAACATCCGCGGCGTGGTGCATAACCTCGGCGAATCGGTGCCGCGCGGATTTCTGCAGGTTTGCTCACTTGATTCGCCCACCACAATGCCGCCGGATCAAAGCGGCCGCAAGGAACTCGCCGCCTGGCTTGGCAACAGCGAAAATCCACTCACCGCGCGGGTCATGGTCAATCGCATCTGGCACCACCTATTTGGCGCGGGGATCGTGCGAACCGTCGATAACTTCGGACTGACTGGCGAATTGCCGTCACACCCAGAGTTGCTGGATTACCTCGCCAAGCGATTCATGGAACGTGGCTGGTCGGTCAAGGAAGTCGTGCGCGAAATTGTCCTGTCGCGTACGTATTGCCAGGCATCAACCGGCTCAGATTCCGGCGATCGTCAGGCGTTAGCGGTAGATCCCGAGAACCGATTAATCTGGCAAATGAATCGCCGGCGATTGGACGCCGAATGCCTTCGCGACGCGATGTTACTGGTCAGTGGACAATTGCGTCTGGAGGTGGGCGGTCCGCAGTTCCAGCCGGAGCTGACCGCCGATTATGGTTTTCAGCACGCCGGCACCCGTCGCAGTATCTATGAGCCAGTATTTCGCAATTCGCTACCGGAGATCTTTGACGCGTTTGATTTCGCCGATCCAAGCCTCGTGACCGGGCGCCGTTCGACGAGCACTGTCGCGCCCCAGGCGCTGTTTATGATGAATCATCCCTTCGTGCTGGAACAGTCGCGGATGGCCGCGCAGCGAATACTGGACGAACCGGCCACCGATCACGCTCATCGCGTCGAACTCATGTTTAAAAAGACACTCGGACGACTGCCGAATGAACGAGAGAAGCAAGCCGCGCTGGCTTTCTTAGCACAGTCCAATACGGCTGGCACGTCCGATTCGAAGCTTCAAGTGTGGGGACAGTTCTGCCAGTCGCTCTTCGCGAGCATCGATTTCCGCTACGTCGAGTGAGGAATCCGACGGATCAGTCCTATCCGACGGATCAGTCCTATCGGTCGGACTCTGGTCACTTTTGCAGCTTCTTGTAGCGAAACCGGTGCGGTTCGTCGGCGGCGATCCCCAGCCGTTGCTTGCGCTGTTCTTCGTAGGTCTGAAAATTCCCTTCGCACCAGTGGACGTATCCGTCCCCTTCGAATGCCAGAATGTGAGTCGCGATACGGTCGAGAAACCAGCGGTCGTGGCTGATCACGACAACGCAGCCGGCGTAATTCAAAATCGCCTCTTCGAGAGCGCGCAGCGTATCGACGTCGAGATCATTCGTCGGTTCGTCGAGCAGCAGGACGTTGGAGCCCCGGCGCAGGAGCTTGGCGAGATGGACGCGGTTACGTTCTCCACCGGAGAGTACTCCGACCTTCTTCTCATGGTCCGGGCCGCGGAAATTGAATTTCGAGACATACGCTCGCGAGTGGATGGTGCGCCCACCCATTTCCAGCGTATCGTGCCCGCCGGAAATTTCTTCATAGACCGACAGGTTCGGGTCGAGAGCATCTCTGGATTGATCGACGTAACCGAATTCGGCCGTCTCGCCCACTCGTAGCTGGCCGGAATCCGGCTGCTCCTGTCCGACGAACATGCGAAAGAGGGTGGTCTTGCCGGCTCCGTTTGGCCCAATGACTCCGACAATTCCGCCGGGTGGCAACCGAAAGCTCAGATTTTCGATGAGCACGCGGTCGCCGTAGCCTTTGGTAAGGTTTTTCGCTTCGATGACCAGATCTCCAAGTTTCTTTCCGGGTGGAATCTGGATTTCGAATTCATCCGGCCGTTCCTCGAATCGTTCCGCCGCCATTTTTTCATAGGCGTTGAGCCGGGCCTTGCTCTTGGCCTGTCGCGCTCGAGGGGACATCCGCACCCACTCCAATTCGTGTTCGAGCGTTTTCTGACGTGCCACCGATTGCCTCTCTTCTTTCTCGAGGCGCGTCTGCTTCTGAATCAACCAGGACGAATAGTTTCCTTCAAACGGGAACCCGCGGCCGCGATCGAGTTCCAAAATCCATTGCGCGACGTTATCGAGGAAGTAACGGTCGTGCGTCACGGCGACGACCGTGCCGGGATAGGCGGCGAGATGTCGTTCCAGCCACGCGACCGCTTCCGCATCGAGATGGTTCGTCGGTTCATCGAGCAGGAGCAGATCAGGCTGTTGGAGTAGCAACTTGCACAATGCGACCCGTCGCCGTTCGCCGCCGGACAGGGTTATCACGTCCGACTCGCGCGGCGGCAGGTTCATGATTTCGAAGGCGATTTCGATCTCACGGTCCAGTTCCCACGTTTTCGTCGCCTCGATCTGATCCTGAAGCCGAGCCATCTCGTCGCACAATTTCTGCATAGTTGCGTCGTCGAGTGGCTCGCCCAACTTGACGCTGATGGCGTTATAACGGTCGAGCATCTTGCGGCGACCAGCCACCGCCTCCTCGACGTTCCCCCACACGTCTTTAGCCGGATCGAGCGTAGGTTCTTGCGACAGGAATCCGGCCGTGAAGCCCTCGGTCAACCGGGCTTCCCCGTCAAACTCCCGGTCGACACCCGCCATGATCCGCAAGATGGTGCTCTTCCCCGCACCATTGCGACCGAGCACACCAATCTTGGCCCCGGGTAAGAAGGAAAGCCAAATATCCTTAAGCACTTCGCGTTGACCATGTTTCTTGGTCAGCCGTTCCATCGTGAAGATGTATTGTCCGCCCATGAGTGTATCCGTCCCAGCGCAATCACGATGATCGCGGAGAAGATTCGAAGTTGCACGGGAGCATGAAGAGCCAACGGCCGCGTGACGCTCCCACGATCAAAACACTCGTCGGACTTTACACTCGCTCCCGACACTTCGACAAGCGGGCACTGTCCATGACCGATAAACACGAATTCGAACTTAGATGGTCAAGGCTGGCGCAGATTTCGCTTACGCTTCCGAGGTCTCTTGGCTGACCCATTCGCTGATTTGGTATTTGGGTCTGCCATGAGTTGATTAATTAGTTGCATCAACCGCTTCGTGCGAGCCAGCGCCTGTTTTTGGTAAGCCGATTGCTTTTTCTTCGATTCCTTCACGGCCCGATTGACATGACTCTTAGCCTGGCTCGTTACGGTTCGCTTGTCGATTTGGGATCTGATGCTGCCGTTGACAGCCGAAAGTTGCCCAAGGGAATGATCTACGGGGACATTTCCACTGAAAAAGGTCCTTTGTTGCCATTCATTCGTGATGGGGTTTCTCCAGCTTAGGTAGCCCCCTTTGAGAACTTGTTTTGGCTCGGTGATGCTCCCTTGAAAGCTATACCGGACGCCAGACGACTGTACAGGGTCAAAGTAATTCGGGGTGTAAAAGTCGGAAACGACAATTCCATCCACTGTGTAAGAAAATTCAATGCTCTCACACGGATCACAAATCTCCACAAGGAATGAAGACCTCCCGCCGGAGCCGTCGATTGCGTCACTATCCAGAAATAAATTACCGAAAGGGTCAACCAATAGCTCGAGCACTTCGTGGCTGACAACGTGCTCCCAGTTAGGGCCTAACTGCACGAGAGCGAATGGCTGACCAAGATCATCTGAGTGAAAGCCGGAGGCGCCTTTCACATTAGAACCGATGATCACGGGCCAGGCACCATTTGCCACCGCTTCTGCCAACCGAGCAAAGGGGCTGACGCTGACGCTCGCGGCAGCACCGAGCACACCGCCCCAGATTGGACGCCAGTCTCGCTGAACTTGTTTGTCGATTGCAGCAGCAACTCGCATCAGTTCATCGAGTGGCACTTCACCTTGGTTGAATGGAACGAGTGCGATGCGTTGCATAACTTGAGGCCCCCTATGTGCGCAAGCTGACCACTGGTTTTTGGATTAAGTCGGCGACGGACGGAACTCAGAGACGACGGAGCACGCGAATGCCGTAAGATTTGCCGATTCCATTCGGTGAACGATGGCTCACGCGTACTGAGTAAGGGCCGGGACTAAGTTGTCGCACGATTCTCGCATTGAAATAGTCGATGGTGTTGTCGTTTCCGGATGTCTCAAGCACGACCTGATTGCCATCGAGGAGCGTCAGCTGTAGCCGCGTATTACCCGATGAAACGATGTTGATAAACCCAGCGTCTCCGGAAGCAACGGTCAACCCGTACGCGTCTACCTTTCCCGGAGCGCTAATAGTACCAGTCACTTCGGGGCCGCCCACTGATAATGTGCCTGTTCCGGTCACTAATGGTGGCTGGGTCACAGGTGTGATGGGTCCATTTGGCGGTGGACCGTATACTCTGGCGATGAAAGCCTTGTCGTTATCCGATAGCTCCGAATTGAATCCAATCTGCACTGTCGGATCGTTTGGATTCGTCAGCAATTTCGGATCAACGGGGTAATGCATGATCGACTTTCGATCGTATTCTCCCCGATCCTCGTCATTGATTTGTAGTCGATTATATCGCTTCAAGACATTTTCCTGAATTGTTGCATCGTCCCAACCCTGGGTCCTTCTGTAATACTCAAAAACGGCAGCGGTATTCCACGGGACGTCTGCATTGGGATGATTGTGTTCATGGATCGCGCCGAGCGCATGACCGAATTCATGCAGCACAACAGCTCGAAAACGAGCGTCGTCGAGAGTGTCAGTTAGCCATCCAAAATTCATGGTGGCACGATTCGGTTGCGATCGCGTCAAGAGTGCGTCAGTTCCGATTAGCGAGGACGAACCTTTATTGGCAAAAGCGATCTTGATTTCCGCATCGCTTTGCTGCGTGAACAAAAGCCGCACGGAGCACAACTGTTCCCATTGCTTGGCAAAGCCGGTCAAGCGATTTTCAATGATGAGTGAGGGACGCTGTACGAAACGGACTCGAAGTTGCGCGTTTTTTTCCCACTTCTTACTGGAATAAATCGCCATGCGCTGGGGCGTCGGAATCGCTGAAATACTTCCTGCGACATTCGGATCTTGTGCTCTTTGAGCCATCACGGCTTGCATTGCTTGATGACTTTTTTCATTGTCTCGGTTTCGCTCAAAAGCAATGCGCAACGATTCGTTGCCCACTCGCTGTGCGGCGACTGTATCGTTAGGAGGGTATAAGAAATCATCAACACATACCTCAAAGGCATTAATTGGCGCGGACAACACCTGACCGAATGATCGCCGGCTCAATCCAATGGCTGCGGCCCCGCCGACCGCGACGATGAACTGTCGTCGTGAACATTGCCCCACATTGCGCGACTTGAAACGCCACCGATTCATAGGATTCTCCCTTCGAGTGTCGTGATGCCTTTAATTACGCCTGCACCCAATTTGCGGGGAGTCAGCCTATAGGCGTTCTTTGGTAGCGTCAAGAAGCGGAAAAGACTAGCTGCTTGACGGGTGCGTGGATGGAAAGTAATGTTTGCACATCCGTAGGAGTTGGGGGTTATTACGAATCGTGATTTCGAAAACAATCCACGAAAGGAACGCTTAGATGAAGGGAAAAACTTGGGCAATCTCGATGTTTCTCGCCGCGTTCGCCGTTGTATCCGATGTGAATGCCGGTTGTATTTTTCGTTGTCGGGGTCATTGCCATTGGTGTTCAAAGGGCGGTTCCAGCAACTCCATGAATTTCAGTCAAGCTCAACAGCAAGCAGCTGGCACAATGCAGTTGGTATGGACGTCTGGTGCAGCTAATTCTCAAGGTGCGGTCCAGCAGGGAATTGATCCAGCTACACTTATCACCCTGATAGCACCTCTTATCGGACGCATCGGTGGCGGAGGCGTCGTCGGCGGCTCGGACCAAATGAATCGAATCGAACAAGGCGTACAGGGCTTAAAGGGCGAGTTCGAAAATTTCTCGGGGGCAGTCCGCGAGATGGGGCAGGCTGTTGCCGAAACAAATGTGACATTGAAGACCAATACACAACTCAACGAGCGCCTTACTGAGGTATTGAATAAGATCGATGCGAAATTGGAAATGAAGCCGATGGGAACAACGGCGGGAACAACGGCGGGAACAACTGCAGGAACAACTGCAGATGGAACCGCCAAACCTGCAACTGACTTTGCTGTTGAATTTACTAAGGTGCTTGAAGAGGCGAAGAAGAAAAGCGACAAGGACTGGGAGACCAAACAACAGGCTGCATTTGGGGCGATGTTGAATGCAGCAAAAAAAGAACTCGGGAGCACAGACGCGATGGCGCCAGCGGCCATGGCAGCGGTGGCCAAGGCGGTTGCCACGGCCAGGGCAGCAGAAGTTGCTAAGGGGGAGTTGGCTAAGGCCGAGAGTTATTTGAAAGCACTCCCTGCCGCTGCAACGGCACCGGAAAAGACGGCAGCCGAGACTAAGAAAACGAACGCGACTATGGCAGCGGAGAAAGCGGAGAAAGAGGCGGCTCAGGCGGCGAAGGAGGCGGGCTTAGTTAGCGGTAAATAGGCAGCCGGAGCACAAGGAAGCTTGCCTCAGTTCGCCGCTGCCGGCAAACGTCTTGGTTCGCGAAGGGAATTTACCTGTGGAAGGCGCTTGAGCATAGGACGTTGATAGACGGTCTGTTGAACCTCAGGTTGGAATTCGCCCGGCGGCGGTAACCGCTCTGTCGCCGCTGGGATTCTTTGCAAGTTGCCTAGTTGCGGCCTCTCTTGCGGTTGCAAACGCATTCGTTCGGACATGGATCGGTCCGTTTGATCCGCAAGGTCTTGTAAACTCGTTTCCAATTGTGCAATTTTCGCGCGGAGTCGACGTTCGGATTCCTCGAGCTGCTGTAGCTTATGAAGACTCGCCGCGTCGCAGGGCGCGGGTGATTGTTGCGGGCACTGTTGTTGTTGTTGCTGTGGTTGCTGCTGCTGTTGAGCGTCTAATTGTTTCAAGAGTTGTTGGAGCAACTCCGGCGAAATGTTTTGCTGATTTTGCGGAACTGTGGCGACCGGCATTGCCATCGCGGGCATCGCATTGGGTTGAACGAACGGCGCTTCCGCTTCATTGATTAACATCCGAGAGTTGGTCCGTGAGCGAAACGCAGATGGGAGCCGGATGCTTGGCATGCGCAGTCGCAACGCCGGCAGTTCAATTTCCATTCCTTGTAGGTGGACGCTGTTGGCGGGTCCTAGTACCGTTCCGTTCTGGGGTGGAGCGACAAACACTCCTTGCTGTTGGGGTGGCGCCAGCGACTGCTGCGGTGGTGGACTTTTGCATGGCGGGGCACACTTCCTAGCGTCGCAACCGCATTCATCGCGTCCGCATACACCGCACCGGGCATTCATCTGATAATTCTGTGCACACTCTTCATTCCCGCGTAACACAGCAGCTGAAAACGAATACAAACCCACCACTAGGACGAACGTCGCAAAGAGTCGCATGAGGCGGACCTTGAAGGTGAGACGACGGCAGGAATAACCAATCCGGGCGGGAGCACCAAACAGAAATATCATCGGCCTCATACAAGTCCCACGTGAACAATTCGGAGCATTGAGAACTTATGGAACCGAGGATCGATGCGGAGTAATAATGCATCGACGAAGAGAGTGCGGTCAGCATGACCGACTTCATTACGCAAGACCGAGCGCGCTACCTACACAACGTAACCAACAACCAAACCGGGAGTTATTTCCCCTGTAACTTACTTAAGACTTTCGTCAGGTTTGCATTTGTGACTTCGAATCCTTCCGTGACCTTTGTTTCCAGACCGTTCAGTCGGTCCTCCAGGTTCTTCACCCTCGTTTCGATTTGGTCGTCCCCTGGTGGAACGGGTGCACGCATCGCAGCTTGACCACCATTTCCACTCTTGTTGCAGGAATTAACCGATTGCTGTGCCTTCTGTTGGTCCAGAGCGTTTTGTAATGCGCGACGCAGGTCTTCCACGTTGATCGAGCTCTGAGTCTCCGGTGCACGGATCGCCAAATTCATGGTGGGCTGGTTCTGCACCGTCACAAAGTTTGCCGGTTGCGCAAAGGCTAGCGGTGCAACAAACATGGCAGGCATCGACGACACTACGGCACCCTGAGGTGGGCACCGATCAAGCGCGCATTTGCGACAATGATGATGTCGGCAAGTCGAACAGCAAGTATCCGAGCGTTCTACGTTACCTTTGCACGTGGGAGCCGCGTACTTCATTTGGCATCCACATTCGCCAGCAATTGCCAAGTGTTGACCGCATGCGATGGCAACACAAACAAAAATCGAAGCGGCAATGCGTTGGCGTGCGAAACTCATCGGCGCTACCCTTTAAATGCTGTCAGTGTCAAGAACTGAACTGCGATTGGTCCTAGTCCTACTTGTTCGGTCGGCGATCCAGATGAATCGAATGATTCTTCTTTGGCCCGTATGGCTTCAGTAATCCTCAGATTGACACAACGAATCCCAGCGGGGACTTTTGGTTTTAGAAAAGAGAGATTACCCTCGCCCCACATAGAGCTGGTCTCTCGGGAGGACGATGGCTTCGAGCATTTCGACGTGGGGGGGAAGCGTTGCCATGAGCAATGCGACTTCGGCGATTTCATCGACGCTCAACATCGGTTCGGTGTCTTCTTGTTTTTCGCTTATCTGGCGGCGTTCGACGGCGATGTTGCCGGGGTGGAGACAGCAGCAGGTTACACCGTACTCGCGTCCTTCGAGCGCCGTGACTTGTGTGAGACCCCACAATCCGTGCTTGGATGCCGAGTACGCCGCCGAATGGGGCCGAACTCGCTGCGCCGAAATCGACCCGATGTTGATGATCCGGCCGCGACGCTGAGGCTTCATGATTTGTAGCGCAGCGCGGGTGCAGAGAAACGGACCGCGCAGATTCGTCGCCATGACGCGATCCCAGGCTGCGATCGAGAACTGATCGAGCGGTCCGCCGTCGAATGCGCCGGCGTTGTTGACGAGCAGGTCAAGCTGGCTGAAGCGGGATTGCGCTGCCTGCATCAAGGCTGCGACGTGCTGTTCATCGGCGATATCGCCGGCCAGCGTGACCACCTGGCATCCCGGCGGTAAACTCGCTGCGACGTCGTCCAAATCCGCTTGCTGACGGGCGGTCAGTACCAGCGATGCCCCTTCGCGCGCGAAAGCCATGGCGATTCCGCGTCCAATTCCGCGGCTCGCGCCTGTGACGATGGCCACCTGACCGGATAACTTGCTCATAAATGTCTCCCCTATCGTTTAACCGCAAGCCGCAGGCGAGCGCGTTGGGGCACAGTCGATCTCGGTTCAACGCGCTCGCCTGCGGCTTGCGGTTAAACGACAAAGACTCCCGACCCCGTGACGCCGGCACGCAAATCGCGAAACAACATGAGGCATCCGGGATGAGAGTTCAAGCCAGATTCGCTATCATTTCTACACATGCGACATTGACTCGATCTCGTTACCGGAGAATTTCCCATGATGATCCGACTCACACCATTGTGCGTTTGTTGCCTGTTACTGGGAATCTCGCCCGGCTCAACCTACGGCCAGGCGGAGAAAAGACGGCACTATTAAGCCGCGACAAACCCTTGAAGAAAAGATATTGCCGCTGAAGTTACAGGAGCAGGAACTGCTCGAGAAATTCAATTACGGTCCAAACCATCCACAAGTACGCATGATTCGCAAGGACATCGAGATGACCCGTTCGTTTCTCGGTCGGCAGGAAGGAGAACCCGCGGAGAAACGAGAAGCAGCACAAACGGAACCCCAGAGCGCCGGCCGCGAGAACCAAGCACGGCGGCAGGAAATCGAACGTAAGATCGCCGAAGGTAGGCGCCGGAGCGCTGAGCTTCGAGTGGACGCGATGCGCCAACAGATCGAGGAACTGCGCAACGCCGGCCGTAACGACGAAGCTGCCAAGCTGGAGATTCAACTCCGCGAGTACGTGGAGCGCGAAACACGAGGGCGAGTGTCCGCCGAGGAACTTGAGAATCAAGCCCGGGAAGTCCAGGGACGCCGTGAACGGGCGGTGCCCAGAGGTGACCGGCCAGAAGAAGCTGGACCCGCGGACCTGGAGCGCCGTCTGAACCACTTGCTTGAAGCAGCAGAAAACCTCATGGCGGCCGGGCTACCTGAGCAAGCCGAACAATTGCGACGCCAAGCGGAAACGATGCGAGCGAAATTCGGTGAACATTCAGACCGCCGTCCCGAATTGCAAGAACTCCACAACCAGCTGCGGCAACAGAATGAGCGGATCGAACGCCTCGAGCAAATTGTGCACAAGCTGCTGGAACACTCGGCGACGTCATCGGTGGCCCCGTCTGCACCAGCAGCTGTATTAGAAATCGATAGTAAAATCAACACCTACGCGAGGGCAGCGTTGAAGAAATACGACAAAAACGGCGATGGCACGCTGACCAAAGACGAATGGTCGAGCATGTCCAAAGACCCCTCTGCCGCCGACAAAGACGGAGACGGAGACGGCAAGATCACCGCCACCGAGTACGCAGTGTGGTCGACGTCACGTTAATAGTCCGACGCGAAATGTCGAGAAAGAATAGCAGGATGCGGATTATCCGGTTGTTAATAATACCGTTGGTGATGAGCCTGGGCTGCTCGAGAGCTTCGTCTCCACCCACGTCGTCGAGTGCGTCTAGTGTGCCCAGCGAGGCTGCGACGGTCAGCGCTACGCCAGATGTTGCGGCGAGCGCGGACGGCGCCGACGCGGCTCATCCGCAAGCGCTGCCGGGCAGTGTGCCCAGCGCAACTTCCGGAGACTGGCCTTGTTGGCTAGGCCCCGAGCGTAACGGCATCTCGCGCGAAACGAATTGGACGGCGACTTGGCCGACCGACGGTCCGCCGATCGCTTGGCGTGCGGCGATTGGGATCGGGTTCAGCACGGTCAGTGTGGCGAATGGGCGGCTCTACACGATGGGCTATCGTGACGAGAAAGATGTAGTGCATTGTTTCGACGCGACGAGCGGCGAGAAGAAGTGGGAGCATTCCTACGCCTGTGAACTCGTCGACAATCTCCATGAAGGGGGTCCGGGAGCGACGCCAACCGTTTCGGGAGACGTCGTGTATACACTCAGCCGCGAAGGACACCTGCATTGCTTGTCGGCCGCTTCGGGCGAAGTGAAATGGCTCCGGCAATTCAAACAGGAGATCGGCGCCGAGCAGCCCGATTGGGGCTTTACGTCGTCTCCCTATCTCATCGGCAATCTCGTGCTGGTCGATGTTGGCTATGTTGTGGCTGTCGATCGGATGACTGGCGAGATCGTGTGGAAATCATCGAAGCACCGCGCGGGTTACGGAACGCCGGTCGAATTCGAGAACGCGGGACGTCGGCTGGTTGCCGTATTCAACAACGACGGTTTATTTGTGCTGGAGGCCGACGATGGCCGTGAAGTCGCGTCGTTTCCGCTCGAATCGCAGTTCCTCACCACTTCCACCACGCCGATCGTACATGGTAACTCGCTCTTTGTTTCCGTCGGCTATGGGGGTGGATGTACGTTATTGCAATTGGCAGGGGACCAGCTTGACCAGGTGTATGCCAACAAGGAGATGGGGAATCATTTCAACAATTGCGTGCTATTCAGCGGCCACTTGTACGGCTTCGATGGCAACTCGCATGTGAGCAGCCAGGTTCGGTTGGTCTGTATGGAACATGCCACCGGCAAAGTGAAATGGCATCAGCGTGGTTTCGGTTGCGGGTCGCTGATGCTCGCCGATGGCAAGCTCATTGTGCTCAGCGATTCAGGAACCCTGGCGACTGCGATGGCCACACCATCAGGGTTCAAAGAACTGTCTCGTGCAAAAGTGCTCGACGGTCGCTGTTGGACAATGCCGGTGCTACTCAGCGGCCGCATCTAT
>CAZFLF010000073.1:0-12577 GCA_964519825.1 uncultured Pirellulaceae bacterium
CGGGTGGGAAATTGACCATCACTGGCATGGCGATGGTGCTCGTCGTCTTGTTCCTGTCGGCGATCGCGACGAACCTTATCGGTATCTTCGCGATTTTCGGGGCTTTCATCTTTGGCACGATGCTGTCTGACGAAGAACAGTTTCGCGAGACGATTTCCGCACAGCTGCGCAACTTTGTCACGGCGTTTTTTCTGCCGATCTTTTTCACATATACCGGGCTGCGCACCGACATTGGCACTTTGAACTCGCCGCTGCAATGGTTCTGGTTTGGACTCGTACTCTCCGCGGCCATTGTCGGCAAATGGCTCGGTTGCAGCCTGGCCGCCCGCGTCGCTGGCCTTTCAAATCGAGAATCCGTCTGCATCGGAATCATGATGAATACTCGGGGACTCATGGAGCTGATCGTCATCAGTGTGGGGCGCGATTTGGGGGTTATTACCCCGAGCGTGTTTTGCATGCTCGTGCTCATGGCGCTCATCACGACTATCATGACAACACCAATTCTGCTCCGTGCAATGCCGGGGACTGAATTGGAGCAACCGATCCGAGACAGTGGATTCCTCCAGCAGCGATCCGCCACCTAACTCGGCCCGTGGGCCGCAATCCAAATCGTAGAGGCCAAACCAAACCATGCTTTTGCTTACTATTCTGTCATTGATCTCGGTGCCGTCGGCGGAATCAATCCCCGCTGGCACGCAACTGAAGTACCGCGGGCGGTTCGTCGCCGAAAAAGGGGACGCCGCGACAACAGAAAAACAATTCGAGCTGGCATTCATTGTCGCCAAGCGGGAAGACGGAGCGACCTCCGCCTATTGGACCAGTGAGGAACGCGGCCGCGGCGGCTGGTCCTGGCCCGACCGATTTGGCAAGTGGGAACTGAGCGACAAGCTGCGGCCGACTGGTGGTGTCGGCCCCGCGCTGTTTTACGAGCGTCCGGACGGGGTCAGCGTGGTCCCGTTGCAGCCGCCGTTCCTGACTTATGCCGAACCTTTCGCGGTCGGCGTGATGTGGCTCGAAGGGACGCTGGAGTTTCGCGTCGCTGCGGAAGAGAAGGCTGGCGGAATCGACACCTGGCGAATCGACGTCCGGAGTCCGATCGGCCGCCGGCAAATGATCTGGGTCGATAAAGCCAGTCCCGTGATCATCGCGATGTCGGAAACCGTCTTCATCGGTCAAGGCGAGCAACACGATTTGCGCTGGGAACTCACTTCGCGGAGCATGGCCGAGGCTCCACAGTCAACGGCAATCACGTCGGCGTTCGACGAATTCCTGCGGCTTCGCATGCGGCTCGAATTCGAGCCGCGGACGCGGGACATGCGTTGGACGGCGGAGCGTTTGGCACTTCTGAAGGCGGACCTGCCGTCTGTCGCGGACAAAGCCAAAGGCACACCCCTGGAAAAACTGACGCAGGCGGCCGAACAGGACGCTAAAAATCAAAAGGAACGGGCCAGTGCGCTCGGCGCGCTGCACAGCAAATTGATCGGCCGAACCGCGCCGCAGCCCGTAATGGAAACGATCAGCGGCGAAAAATTCGCTTGGCCCGACGTCAAAGGGAAAGTCACCGTGTTCCATTTCTGGGACTACCGCGACACACCACTCGAAGAACCCTACGGCCAGGTCGCCTATTTGGATTTCCTTGCGCGCCAGCACGCGGCGGGTGACGTGAAAGTGTACGGGGTTGTCGCAGACGAACGGGTCACTCAACCCGAGACCAAACGTTCCGGAATCCAATCCGCGAAAAAATTACACGCCTTCATGAACCTGAGTTATCCGTTGCTCGTCGATTCCGGCGCGGCGATCAAAGAATTTGGCGATCCGCGCGTGACCGGTGCCAAATTGCCCCTGGTGGTGGTGATCGACCGCCAAGGCAATATCGTCCACTACCACGCGGGCCACTACGAAGTCAATCGTGATCGTGGACTGGAGGAGCTGGGAACTGTGATCAAACAAGCACTCGAAAAACGGGGATAACGAGGGCGTCGGGACGGATGTAACAGATAAGACTCGGGAGACGTTTATGATTCGCACCGTAAAGTTGGCAATCCTGGGAATTGTTGCGGCGACCATTGCTGCGGCGGAGGAACCTCGTCCGGGATCCACGGAATTGCCCGTCGACCGAGTAGTGATTGAATTGCACGAGGGGATTCCAGCCAAGGAATCGTGGGACTTCGAGTTACCCGCCGCAATCTGCCGCTACACGCAGCCGACGATGGCCTTTGTGGGCTTCCCCAAGAAGTACACCGCGACGGGCGCGATCGACGACCGGACTAATCCCTTCCTGTTGCGTGCGCAAACCAAGGTGCAAATCGCCGCGGATCGGATTGGCGAGTACGAATTCGTGTTGCGCTCAAAAGGTGCGGCTCGGTTTCTTATCGACGACCAAACAATCGCCACGACGAAGTTTCTGATCCGCAATGCCAATGGCCACGAGGAAGTGCCAGATCTAAAAGATTCGGCGCGCGAGGACTTGCGTCCGTTGCCACCTGGTTGCCAGGAACAATTCGCCAAAATTCGGCTCGCAGCGGGTGAGCATGTCGTCCGACTCGAAGCCATCGTCGGTGGCAAAGGCCTGCGTCCAGAACTGAACGATTTGTCCGTAACGTGGGCGCGTGCTGGCGACGAACTTTCATTACTGAGCCCGGCTCAGCCAGCGGTTGCCGCGACCGACGAAGCCTGGTATTCCCACTCGGAAACCCTGTCGTCGTTGTTGAAGCAACTCGATGCGGACAATCGGCGGTCCGCTGCTGCGGAATGGACCAAGTATTGGGAACGCCGCCACGAATTCGCTCGGCAATCCGCCAGCGAGCATCGGATTGCGGTGCCAGTCGACAACTCGGGATTACCAGTCCAGAACGATGTGGACCGTTTCATCAACGTCGGGCTGACCGCTGCCAGTGTGCAGCCGGCTCAGCTGGCCGACGAGCTCGCGTTTCTGCGCCGCGCGTCGCTAGACACAGTCGGAGTCATGCCAACCCGAGCAGAGATTACGCGATTTCTGGCAGATTCAGCGGCCGAACGACGTTCACTCGCTATCGAGCGGTTGCTTACCGATGAACGGTGGGCGGACAACTGGGTCGGTTACTGGCAAGACGTGTTGGCGGAGAACCCTGGCATCCTGAAGCCTGAATTGAATAACACGGGGCCGTTTCGCTGGTGGATTTATGAGTCGCTCTTGGATAACAAGCCGCTCGACCAGTTTGCCACTGAATTGGTGCTGATGGACGGGAGTGTTTATCACGGTGGACCGGCGGGTTTTGGCCTGGCGACTCAGAATGACGTCCCGTCGGCAGCGAAGGCCCACGTGCTGGCCAAAGCGTTTCTGGCCATGGATCTGAATTGTGCTCGGTGCCACGATGCGCCGTACCATCCGTTCAAACAACAAGAATTGTTCAGCCTCGCGGCGATGCTCCATCGTCAGCCCATCAAACTTCCCAAAACGAGTTTCGTTCCGCGGGAACCGGGGGGCCGAGTGCCGCTGGTCAAAAGCTCGCTGCAGCCTGGCCAAGAGATTGCACCTGGGTGGCCCTTTGCCCAGGTCTGGAAGACGGATCCGCCAGCGGAGCTGTTTTGGAAAGATCGGTCCGACCAGCGCGAGAGATTGGGGCTCCAGTTGACTTCGCCGCTAAATGACCGGTTTGCCAAAGTGCTGGCCAATCGTGTGTGGCAGCGGTTGATGGGACGCGGCCTGGTCGAACCCGTCGATGATTGGGAGGCCGAAAGTACCGAAAGCTCGCATCCGGAATTGCTCGAATACCTGGCCAGTGAGTTGGTCGGGAATGGTTATGACCTGAAGCACCTTACGCGTGTGATCATGCAGTCGCATGCGTACCAACGAGAATCGCGCGGGCCCGCAGCCGGTTCGGACAAGTTCTTCGCATCACCAGTCCGTCGGCGTTTGGCTGCGGAACAAATCGTTGACTCGCTGCTAACGATCGCCGGCAAGGATCCTCGAGCCGAGCCGTTGACGATGGATCCGGAAGGTCGCCAACCTGTCGACAAGTTCCTCAACCTCGGCGTGCCTCGGCGGTCGTGGCAATTTACGTCGTTGTCGAACGAACGCGATCGACCGGCGCTAGCGCTACCGGTATCACAGAGTTTTATCGATATTCTGGTCGCTTTCGGCTGGCGCGACTCGCGCCAGAGCCCGCTTACGGTCCGTGATGAGGAAACAACCGCCTTGCAGCCGCTGACCATCGCCAACGGCGTGGTTGGGAACCGCGTCGTGAGACTGTCGGACGACAATTTGTTAACCCGACTATGTCTGCAAGATTTGCCGCTGGAGAAGCTGCTCGACGAAGTGTTCCTGTGTGTGCTGACCAGGTTGCCAACGGACGACGAACGTCAGCTTGGAATCGAAACGTTACGCGACGGATACGACCTGCGTCGCCAAGTACCGTCGGCAGTGGTCGCGAAGAAGTCTGTTCGACGGAATGCCGTTTCCTGGTCGAACCATCTCAACGCCGAAGCCACGCGGATCAAGCAAGAATTGGAACGAGAAGTCCTGGCCGGCGACCCGCCGTCTGAGCGCCTGCAATCCCAATGGCGGGAACGTATGGAAGACGTCGTGTGGGCACTGGTGAATTCGCCGGAATTCGTGTTTGTTCCGTAGTACTCAGCGGCGAATCAGCCTTGGCAGGAATGGGGTGCATCCCCTATCTTCCGATGCCTAATTCGAGCATCGCATTCAGGAGCAACCGATTCCATGGCCAAGAAGCGAGCAACCAGATCCTTCGCCCCGGTCACATTGACCACCAAGGACAAGAAGACGATGTCGGCTCTTCGCGGGCTGGCCGATTCCGTGGCGCAATCCGCCGACCGCAGCCGTGCACCGTCGGTCGAGATTCCCTCGCGGTCCCTATCCAACGTTCGATTCAATCAATCGAAGAAGATCATCGAGATGGGGAGCGGCACAAATCGCCGCGAATTGTTCAATCTGTCGCAAGCCAAGAGCTACATGCAGACAGTACTTGTCGGCTCCGGCTGCAAACAACTCATCGAGCAAGGCAAGTCCACCAGCATCCGGGGTCTGTACTATCTGCTCAAGCATACGATCGAAGGAACGAAGGAAGAAACGTTCGACGATCAGGCGGAATGCGATCCGATCATTGAAGATGTCGAGGTCATGCTCGATACCTTGCGAGAAGAACTCCACCTCTACGCTCAAAAACGTGGCGAAATGGTCGGGCGCATCACGATCGTTGACAAAGGCGATGAGATCGACTGCTCGCGAATGGGTTCGGGTGGTTACGGTATTCCGTCCATCGTCGAGCCGGATATTATCCAGTTCAAAAAGTACGAGGCCGATTTCATCCTGCATGTGGAAAAAGACACGGTTTGGCAGCGATTCAACGAGGATCGATTCTGGGAAAAGAATCGCTGCATTTTGACTCACGGAAGTGGCCAACCGCCGCGCGGCGTTCGCCGAATGCTCAATCGTCTGCACGACGAACTCAAGCTTCCGATCTATTGCCTGCTCGATAACGACCCATGGGGATACTATATCTATAGCGTCATCAAGCAAGGTTCGATCAACCTGGCTTACGAGTCGCGCCGGATGGCAATTCCCGACGCACGGTTTCTCGGCCTGCGGAGCATCGATTTCGAACGCTGCCAGCTCACTCCAAGCGTGCAGATCAAGTTGAATGAGCAGGACATAAAACGCGCCAAGCAAATCCGCGAATATCCGTGGTTCCAGAAGAAAAAGGCCTGGCAGAACGAGATCGACCGGATGTTGAAGAACGGCTTCAAACTCGAAGTTGAATCTCTGATCAGCAAGGACATCAGCTACGTCACCGAGGAATACGTCCCCGCGCGGCTGGAAGAAGAAGATTTTCTGGATTGAGCTAATGCGGTCTGCGCCGGAAATTCGGTTCGTACGGAAAAGAAATGTCCGACCCGCCGCGTAAGTCGCTGCGCCTATTTGCTCAGGTCGCCTTCGCTGCGGACTGCATCCTGTCAATCAGCATCCGCATTTGCCGTTGAACTTCATCGCGCGCCAAATGAACTCGTTGTCCATGTCCGGGTAAGATCCATTCGAAAGAATGTTCGGACAATCGCACCATGGATTCCGTCTGGATCGGCCAGGAGAACCAGCAGTAGTCGTGGAAAGCGACTAAACATTTCTCGTCGCGGTCCCATGCCAAATGGTCGCCGGTGAACAGGAATCGATTCTTGAACAACAGACAGCAGTGTCCGACGGTGTGACCAGGCGTCGGAATCGCGAGAAAGTCAGGTTGTAGTTCGACTGCGGTGTTTCCCTCCAGAATTACTTCCGCGTCCGGCTGCGCCGCCAATTCTGTGCGGTGAATGATTCGGCGTGCGTTGAATCGGTGCGCGTATTTTTCTGCGTCGGCCACGTCATCCTGGTGAGTGAGAAAGATGTGAGCAATCCCGCCGAGTGCCTCGAACTGACGAACGAGCGGCGAGACGAACTTGGGCGAATCGATCAGCCAGTTGCCAGCGGCGTGCTGGATAAAGTAGCTATTGCCGCCGTACGATTTCGGCGAATTAAAGCCGCAATAGAACACCGGCGATTCGATGGCGAGCGGAAAATCCTTGATCACTTCTTTAGGATCGTCAGTTCCCAAGCAACCGATCGACCCGGTTGGGCAGGCGAGCAAGGCCCGCAGAGCGGATCGACGGTCGCCGGCGGTGATCGGTTGGGTGTGAACGAAGGAACTAGTTCTACCTTCCCCAAAGACAGCTGGAGCAATCTGTCGACAGGCATCACAATCAATGCACGTCGTATCGACAAAGAAATCCCCCGGCACGTCTTCCGCAACGCGTTTCTTAAGATTTGCCATGGCCTGTTCGCTCAAGACTCCTGCATTGCCTTCATAGAGATTTCTCGCCCGCTCCTTCCGGTGAATTATACCGATCAACGTCGGACTCTGCGGCGGCGCCGGCCGGACAATTTGCGATGCCGTGTTGGCGTCGGTAGCATAGTACTCGTTGGGGTCCGCTGCTCATCGAGATACAGCATGTCTGACGAATTCTCCGAGTCGGCACTTGTTCAGCAAGCGATTGCTGGAGACCGGATCGCGTTGTCGCAACTGTTGCTCATCCATTACGACGACTTACAGCGACATGTTATCCAGCAGTTGTCGCGCGACACGCACGAATTGCTGTCACCCGACGACATTTTGCAACAGACTTTTGTCCGCGCGGCGCTTGCTATTGGCGGCTTTGATCCACGGACAAACGGAGCATTTCGCGCTTGGATGCTGACGATCGCCGGGAATCTGGTGCGGGATGCGCAGAAGCGCCGCCGGCGAGAGCGCCGCGCCAGCAATCCCAGCCAAAAGGTCGCCGGGGATGCGGGCGAATCGGACGGTTTCCCTGCTGGCGTCGATCAACTCGCCGGGGATACCACCTCTCCCAGCATGCGAGTCCATCGACGCGATAGTGTCGAGCAGATGCGAGACGCCTTGGAAACTCTCCCCTCTGAACAGCGCGAGGTGATTCAACGTCACTACCTGCAACACCAGTCACTGGATCAAATCGCGGCGGCGACGCAACGCACCAAGGACGCTGTGCGCGGAATCTGTTATCGCGCCCGGAAAAATCTTCGGTCATTGCTCGGACACTCATCGTGGTTCTTTAGCAACTAGAGGGTTCTGTGGCGATTCCGGCCGAACACCCGATGCAACAATCGTCCGATCGGCAGCGTCGTGCGCGGCAGGTCGTCGGCGACGTGGTGCGGCAAATCATCCAGGGTGAAGACGTCAACGACCAGAGCATCCTGTCTCAGCATCCGGAACTGCTGCCCGATTTGGCCGATGAACTGCGCAAAGCAAGCCGGATTGGCGCGGCGTTTCGCGAGGCCGACGAGCAACATGTCACCGCGGCGTTCAACCGGCTTCGAGACGATTGCGCCGGCGACTCCTCCGTCAGGCCCGAGACTCCATTAGCCGTGGAGTCCTCAGAGCCCGAATGGATCGGACGTTATCGCGTCGAGCGGATGATCGGGCAGGGGGGCTTTGGCAAGGTGCTGTTGGCATGGGATGAGGAATTGACCCGTCGCGTCGCGATCAAGACGCCGCATCGTCGTCGATTATCCGATCCCGAATCGGTTGCCACCTATCTCGCCGAAGCCCGTGTATTGGCCAAGCTCGATCATCCCGGGATTGTTCCCGTATACGACGCGGGTCGCACGCCCGATGGCGGCTGTTACGTTGTGTCGAAATGGATTCAGGGGGTCGATCTCGCGACCCGACTGCGCCAAACGCGCTTATCGCACGAGGAGGCGGTGCGTCTTGCCATTGAGATTGCTGGCGCGTTGCATCACGCGCACGCACAAGGAATTGTCCACCGCGACATCAAACCAGCCAACATCTTGCTCGACGGACAGGAACGACCTTGCCTGGTCGATTTTGGTTTAGCAGTGCGGGACGACGAGTTAAACGATTCGTGGCGGTGGGCGGGAACACCGCTATATATGAGTCCGGAACAGGCACGGGGCGAAGCTCATCGCATTGACGGCCGATCGGACATCTTCAGCCTCGGTGTCGTGTTATACGAATCACTGACTGGGCATCGACCCTTCAACGCGAGTTCCCACGAACAGTTGTTGGAGCAGATTGTCTCGCTCGACCCGCGTCCTCCACGACAATGGGACGACGCGATTGCGCCGGAGCTGGAACGAATCTGCCTCAAAACGCTCGCAAAACGCGCCGCTGACCGATACACAACGGCCAAGGATTTAATGGTCGACTTGCGGCATTTCCTGCTCGAAGACTCGGCGACCGCTGCTGCCGGTCCGCGGGGGGAGGCCACGGAAACGGGTGCGACCGCAATTTCCGACGATGGATCCGCTGCGGTCCGAATTGTTCCGAAGGGGTTGCGGTGTTTTGACGCCGGTGATGCCGAGTTCTTTCGCGAGCTTCTACCCGGTCCGCGCGATCGTCACGGGCTTCCCGAGAGTATTCGGCAATGGAAAGTGCGAGTCGAGGAAGCTGACGCCGACGAATCATTTGCCGTCGGATTGCTGTACGGTCCGTCCGGCTGTGGCAAGTCGTCGTTCGTCCGCGCCGGATTGCTACCGCAATTGGCGTCGCATGTCGAATCACTCTACATAGAGGCCACACCCGACGAAACCGAATCGCAACTGCTCAAACGTCTCCAAAGGAAGATTCCCGATCTGCCGGTCGAGGCCGGTTTGGCAAAATGCTTGGTCTTAATTCGACGCGGTTTTGGCGTCCGATCCGGCCACAAACTATTGCTCGTGATCGATCAGTTCGAACAATGGCTGAGCGGCCGGCCGGAGTTGGATCGTCGGCCATTGGTAGAAGCACTGCGGCAATGCGACGGACCGAGACTGCAATGTTTGCTGCTGGTGCGCGATGACTTTTGGCTGGCGGTCAGCCGGTTCATGTCGGAACTGGAAGTCGAATTGGTTCAGGGCCGCACGACGTCACTCGTGGATCTGTTTGATCCGCGACATGCTCGCAAAGTGCTGGTTGAACTTGGCCGCGCTTACGGACGACTGCCGAACAACCTCGACGAGCTGACGTCGATCCAGCACGGATTCCTCGACCGAGCCGTGGCGGGTCTCGACGAGGAGGGGAAGATCATCCCCGTGCGACTGGCGCTGTTTGTCGAGATGGTGAAGGGGCGCCCGTGGACGCCGGATACGCTGCGCGATATGGGTGGTTCGCAAGGAGTCGGCGTGACGTTTCTCGAAGAGACGTTTTGCGCTCGAACCGCTAATCCGCGGAATCGGACGCATGAGCGGGCGGCGCGCGCGGTACTGGAGGCCCTCCTTCCCAAGCCGGGCAGTCCGATCAAGGGACACGTGCGCTCGTACCCAGAATTGCTTGACCTGTCCGGTTACGGCCATCGGCCGCGTGAGTTCAAAGAGCTGATGCGGATCTTGGATGGCGAAACGCGGCTACTAACCCCCGCCGATTTAATCGTCGATGGTCCAACGGGCGACACCTCGCTGCCGGCGCTGCGTTATTACCAGCTCACGCACGACTATCTCGTGCCGTCGCTGCGAGAGTGGCTGACGAAGAAGCAAAAGGCGACTCCGACGGGACGTGCAGAGTTGCGATTGGCGGAGCGTTCCGCCATGTGGAATTCAACGCGGGAACGGCGCCAGCTTCCTTCGCTGTGGGAATGGCTGAACATTCGCGCGCTGACCCGCACTGCGTCCTGGACGGAGACACAGCGAAAAATGATGCGAGTCGCGGCCCGGCGGCATGCATTGTGGAGCGCGACCTGGTTGGCGGTCGGGATTCTCTTACTGTTGATTAGCGCGGAATTGACCACGTCGGCCAAGAACCTGTTCCTCCACATTCGCGCTGGCACGGTGCCGTTGTGGCTGGCATTCGGCCAGGAAGAGGCGATCTTCCCATTGCTGCAAAAGGACTCCGATCCCACGGTCCGCACAGGATTGATTCATCGTTTCAGTCCGCTGCTGATCACGTCGGAGCAGCTCGTCACGCGGGCCACCGAGCCGCTCGATCCGTCCGTGCGTCGCGCATTGCTGCTCGGAGCGGGCGAGATGATCGACGACTCGCCATCGGGAGCGGAATCATCGGTCGAGACTCGGCGGCGATCGGTGTCCGACAAGCTAGTCCGCCAACTGACCCAGCTGTATCTAGAGGATCCGGATCCAGGCATCCATTCCGCTGCGGAATGGACTCTGCGTCGCTACCAGCAGCAGACGGAATTGGACCGTATCGACTCGCAATTAACGCAGTTGAAGACGACCTCGCCCCAGATTGAACGGCAGTGGTATGTGACCGGCGAAGGGCACACGCTCGTCGTCATTCCGGGTCCGGTCCGTTTTCGCATGGGTTCGCTGTCGCCCGGAGCTGCCGACGAGGGGGACGAATTGCTGCACGAGCAGATGATTCATCGCAGTTTCTCGATCGCTAGCAAGGAAACGACGGTCGCTCAGTTCCAGCGGTTTCTGTTTGCCAATCCGGCGATCGCAAGCACGAACGCCGCTGGACTCCGCCTGATCGGGGATGCTCCTGTTTTGCAGGTGACTTGGTATCAAGCGGCCGCGTACTGCAATTGGCTGAATCTGAAAGAAGACATCGCTCGCGACCAATGGTGCTTTGTCCCCAACGGGCAGGGGGAGTACGCAGCTGGGATGTCCCTCGCACCAAACTGGCTCAGCCTGCGCGGCTATCGGCTGCCAACGGAGGCAGAATGGGAATACGCCTGCCGCGCTGGTGCGGAAACGGACTGGTTCTTCGGCAGTGACGCGACGGCGTTGTCGGAGTACGCCACCGGCGCGGCGACTTCGCATCGAGAACCGTCGCCCGTTGGAATGCTCAAGCCAAATGACTTTGGCCTATTCGACGTGCTGGGTAACGCTGCGGAATGGTGTTTGGATCGGTATCGAACCGGTTCGGACTCAAAGGCCATAACAGCGACGAACTTCGGTCAGTGGGTAGACCCAGTGCAAAACGGCGATCCGCGCGTCATCCGTGGCGGATCGTACACCGACGACAGTTCGCGACTGAGGAATTTCTCGCGTGGCCGAATGCTTCCCGCCCAGCCCGCCGCCACGGTCGGATTTCGTGTCGCTCGAAGTTACCCATGACCTGGCGCAGACCTAGGTGCGGATTCGCCCCCGTCGCGGAAAACTACTCGTCCCTGATCGGCCCCTCAGGTTTCGGCACGGCGCCGTAGAACTTGGTGATATCGAACGTGCCGTCGCGTTGTTCTTCTTCGAACAGCTTCAAGCGCTGTTCCAAACGTTCCATACGCCGCATCAGGGCCGGCACGATCTGTGGAGTCTCGTCAATCGGCTTAAGACGCGGAACGGTCGGGTATCCGAGATGGCGTTGCATCGCAGCAAATAGAAACAGCGGATCCTTGTGTCGATTGGCCCAGGCGATCTTGCCTTCCTTTTCGCCGAACAGAATCGGTTTCTCGGGTGGCAGTGGCCCGCCGGCGCGAGCCTCCCGACGCTGCTGATAGAATTGGCTGCGCACGAAGACGAGATCGGCGAAGTCAATGATGCCGACTTGCCTCCGCACGATCAGAATCCACTCCCGCCATGCCTCGTCGAACCACGGATCTCCGGCCATCGCGGCGAACCCTGGGTCATACCGCAGTCGATTTCGGCACAAGATCTCGAACTGAAAAACCAGCAATCCTTGCGGCGAAGCGCCGGCGGCACGGTATTCGGCTTCCGCCCGCAGGATTTCGAGCGCGACCCGCAAATCGAAGCGACCCCGTTCATCCTCGGCTTCTTCCATGATGAACGTCTGGAAAGGGGTGAAGTAGTGGGACAGTCGCGCCATTGCCGGTGCGAGCAACCCGGAGTGCTCCAATTCGGTGCGTAGATAATCGACCGCAATCGGCAACTTCGCCGTCGCGAGCAGTTCCTCTTTAACTTGGCGCAAACCCTCTTGAAGTGGCAGATTCTGTGGTAATCGCTCGGCGAGCGTTCGGTACAGATACACCTGTTCCACGTATTCTTCGTGTTCGAGCATGGTTGAAAAGTTGTGGTCGACGATCCTTGGGGAAACCGGGGCGACGCCTATAATACGGACACCGCGGGTCCACCGTCGAGGGAAGATGCCCGCTCGAGAAAGGAATTGTTTCCCCCATGCCA